>NZ_KN050694.1:345469-502876 GCF_000745485.1 Methanobacterium veterum | reverse complement strand
TATTTACTTGTGCCAGCATTACTATCTGTTGTTTATAATTATACGTATAAACACCACTATACCAAGCATAATTATACATATACAAATTCACATTAGGTACATAAATACTAATTTTGCTTGTGTTATTTTCGCTATTATATTCATCCTGTGCTGTTCTAGTAGCAATATTACCTATAGTTGTTTGAGGTGTCGCATTTCCAGTTATATTCAAAATTGCAACTTCTCCGTTAGCTAAGCTTGGTATGGTCCATATTCCTGTTGTTGAGTCATAAGTTCCAACACTTACTTTTACACTTGCTCCAGTTAGCCCTGTAGGAATCAAGTCTTTTATATTTATATTTGTAGCTGAATCTGGCCCGTTATTTGTAGCTTTGACTATGAAAGTTACTTTATTTCCATAATAACTTCCAGTTTGGCTTAAAGCAACATCAGCTTCCTTAGTGTAAACACTGGCAGTTGTTGAATCGCCTATTGTACTTGGGTCGTATTCTGTTTGTGCGGTTAAAGTAGCAGTGTTGCTTGTACTTTTACCTGCCATTGATGATGTAGCTGTTCCAGTTATGGTTAATATTGCGGTTTCCCCATTAGCGAGACTGGGTATGGTCCATACGCCATCACTATAAGTTCCGATTGATGGTGTAACATGTAAGTTGCTCAGCTGTGATGGAGGAATATCACTGAGGATTATATTTGTGGCTGTATCTGGCCCATTATTTGTAACATATACTTTGTAAGTTACGGTATTTCCAACATTTGCCTTTGGAGTGGCAGTCTGGCTGAGTTGAACTTCTGCAAGTTTAGTGTAAACATCTGCTGCTGATACTACTGGTAAACTGCTGTATTCATTTTCTGCTGTAATGGTGGCGTAGTTAGTAATGGTTAGTCCTGCCATGGCTGATGTGATTTTTCCAGTGATGCTCAGTGTTGCAGTTTCACCGTTTAGTAAAGTGCCTATATTCCATAGTCCTGTAGCTAAACTGTATGTGCCTGTGCTGGCACTATAAACCAGATTAGATAAACCTGAGGGTACCAGGTCAGTTATTTGTAATCCTGTAGCTGAATCTGGCCCGTTGTTGGTAACAGTTATAAGATAAGTTATGGTGTTACCTACGTTTACAATGGCTTTACTGACATCATTCACTGTTTTACTTATAGCTACATTTGCCTTTGGCACGTGCACAGTGGATGTCGCACTGTTGGTTTGTGGGTATTCATTTTGTGTTTCAGTTACTGCAGCTGTTATATCTTGACCTGCAGCACTGCTTTGTGGTGTTACAGTAACTGTTAAAATGGCAGTGTTTCCACTTGCGAGTGTTCCTATGTACCATCCATTACTGGTAAATGACCCCATGCTGATATGGTAGTTGTTTAATGTTAAACCATCAGGTACAGCGCCTGATACGGTTACGTCTGTGGCATCGTCGTCACCGTTATTTTTTACAGTTACAGTGTAAGTATAACTTTGACCTACATTCGGGCGGTTATTGCTAGGGGTGATGGTGACAACCACATTTGCTTTGTTCACGTGTATTGTAGCATCTGAAATCACCGCAGGAGGATATTCAGTTTGTGTTTCTGTAGCATGGTTTACTATGTTTGTCCCTGCCATTGCAGAGGTTATTAATCCTGTGAATGTTAAAGTTACTGACTGTTGGCTTGCTAGACTGTTAATTGTCCATACCCCATTACTGTAAGTTCCGCCAGTCACGCTTGCGCTAAACCCATTTGGCAATGGGTCGTTTATAACAATATTTGTGGCGGTATCTGGCCCGTTGTTAGTTACTGTAACTGTAAATGTCCCAGTTTGGCCTACATTCAACTTACTTGAATTTGCAGTGTTTGTAATTACAACATTTGCCTTTTTAACATAAATTCCACTGCTGGTGCTTGTGGCTGATTCGCTGTTATATTCAGTCTGGCTGATTCGGGTAGCTGTGTTTGTTGTTGTAAGTCCTGCCATGTCAGCCCCAGCTTTACCAGCTATAGTTAAAGTAGCTATTCCTCCGTTTATGAGGTTTGGTATTGTCCATATTCCGTTGCTGTAAGTTGTTCCTGCAGAAGGGGTTATTACATAATCAGTTAATCCAGAAGGTATAATATCTCTAATATTAATGTTGGTGGCTGTATCTGGCCCGCGGTTAGTGGCTGTAACTGTGTATGTTACAGTATCACCTACATTTACTGGAGTACTGCTTGTAGTTTGAGTCAGTTTAACGTCCGCTTTTTTAGTGTAGACTCCGGCAGTGCTTGTAGGTAATGGGGATGTATGTTCTTCTGTCTGGTCAAGTTCTGTTGCAGTATTGCTGGTTGTTAATCCTGCCATGGAAGCTGTGGCTGTTCCAGTTATAGTTAATATTACACTTTCACCGTTTGCAAGGCTTGGTATTGTCCATATTCCACTGCTGTAACTTCCTACTCCATGTGTGTCAACAGTAAATCCTGCTGGAATTAAATCCTGTATTCTAATATTATTGGCTGTATTTGGCCCGTTATTTTTAACAGTTACAGTGTAGGTCACTGTGCTGCCCACATTTACAGGGGAATTTACTGTCTGGGTAATTTCTAAATTAGCAACTGGCCTTAGGGTAATTGGTGTGCTTACAGTAACTCCATCTAAGGTTGCACTTACTGTTGCAGTGCCTGATGTATTACCTGCAGTAAAGGTTGTTGTTGTTAATCCATTAACCATGACTCCACTAGTAGGATTTACAGATCCTAAAGTACCTGAGAAATTAACAGTTCCATCTGGAACACGACCTCCAGTAGGCTGTATATTATTAGAATTCCAGGTCAAATCTGCTGTAACGGCTGAGGTACCTCCAACAAGAATTGAGGTAGGTGAAGCATTTATTTTTAAAATAATCCAGGGATTAGCATCTACTGAAGCGCTATTTGCAGCTGTAACTCTTCCTGCACTTGCTCCTGTGTTTGAACCCCACCAGTTGTTTTCAGCATTTACAGTAGAAGTGCCGCCGTTGTATTCAGCATTAATATCATTAGCACCGTTTCCAATAATTCTATTAAAGTTGATATTGGCTGTACCCTGGTAATTGGAAATGGCACCACCATTTGTGGTGGCAGAGTTCCATGTAAAATTACTTCCGGTCACAGTTAAGGTACCCCAGTTACGAATAGCTCCACCACTACCTTTTGCTGTATCTCCTCCGGAATCATTTGCAGTGTTGCTTGTGAAATTGCTGCCAGTCACATTACATGTACCGTGTGTCCATATAGCTCCGCCTGCTGAAGTTGCAGTGTTGCTTGTGAAATTGCTGCCAGTTATAGTCAGAGAACCTGTAGGGGATGTACCTGTATCACCATTAGAAATGGCACCACCGTCGTAAGCTGTGTTGCTTGTGAAATTGCTGCCAGTTATGGTTAAAGTACCATAATTGATAATAGCTCCACCATATGTGGTTGCTGTGTTGCTTGTGAAATTGCTGCCAGTTATAGTTAAAGTACCGCTATTGTAAATAGCTCCACCGTAAGCATAATTATTTGAACCTGATGTTACAGTGTTGCTTGTAAAATTACTGTTTCTTATTGTTAAGGTACCTGTACTATAGATAGCACCACCATAAACGTCATTATTATCCCAATAACCAGTTCTAGTAGCCTTGTTACTTGTGAAAGCACAATTATTTAAGGTTAAAGTGCCCCCATTATTTTGGATTGCACCACCGTTACTATTACTTGCAAGTCCATTTGTAAAGGTTATATTTGAAATTGTAACAGTTCTACCGCTGGAGATAGCGAATATTCTGTTACTATTTCCTCCAGTTAGGATAACACCATCTCTGCTTTGACCGATAATGTTTAGGTTTTTATTAATGGATACTCCTTGAACAGTATATGTCCCATTTGCAATGTAGATGGTTCCGCCTGCATTTACATTAGAAACAGCTTCACTTATTGTGTCAAATGCATCTGAGCCGATTGTATGGGTTGTTCCATCATAAAATTGTACTGATCTACCGTTGCGGTAATTCGCCCAGTTATCATCAATATAAATATTGTCGGCTCCAAGTTTAAAATTAGCAGTTCTATAATAACTGCCGTTGCTGCTTACAGTTATATTTTTAGTGGAAGGGTTATGTCCAGTACTACTTGCAGTTACCTGGAATAAGGTATATATGCTCTGGAAATTTACAGTATAAGTCCCATCTTTTTTTGTAGTTGTACTTGCCAGTGTGGTTCCATTATTTTTAACTGTTATCGTAACTCCGGAGAATGGCCCTCCTGAATTACATCTTTCGACTTTCCAGGTAATTGTGATATTTTTCAGTTGAGTCGTGTTTTTAGATGTTTTTTGTGAATTAGAAGTTGTATATGATTGATTATTTGTTAATTGAGAGTTATTTTGGAGCTGTTCATGTGTTTGCAGTGTAGATGAGTTGTTGCTCGATGTATCTGCTGCTGCAGCTGCATTACATGCAAGTAAAACAAAAATAAATGTAAATATTGTTAGTACTGCATATTTTCTAACCTTTCCACCCCCTTTTGTATTTTTAATCATTTTACCTCTCCTTGCTTTTATAAGAATTATTTTTTAATGTGAAAATTAATCATGAAATTCTTCCCATAAGTGATTGTGATCGTAATTCTGTGAAAATTAGTGAAAATTGCTAAAAAATCATGTGTTTTCTGTGAGTTTTTTCACGATTATATATACTATATAGTTAAATAATGTGAAAACATCTTATAAATGTTTTTTTATAGTGTTAAGCATCTACACAATTATTAATACTATTTCATTACATTTAATCTGGTGAAATTAAAAATTATTTAGTTTAATGCCATACATCTTATTATACTAGTTTAATATATTCTAATGCGGGCATTAAAGTGGTATTTATACAAAATAAGTTAGATAGGCAAAAATTTGTACTATTAACAAATATTTATTAAATAATACTGCTTATTTTTTTAAAATGGAATGTGAAAATATGTGGGAAAAATAGTTGAAAATTCAGCGATGTGTGAAAAATATCACACTGGCTGAAAAAGTATATAACAAAAGTGGATAGTTATAAAAAACTACTGGTGATTCAAAATGTTTTTCTATAAAGCCCACGGGCTATCAATTCAATCTACAATTAATTTTCCAGAGCTTAATAAAGATAATCATGGAACTGATGTTAAAATAAGACATGGAAAGATTGATTCATCATCAAAAAACATATTATCTGAAGGTATTTTCAGAGTTGCCAGCAGGTTCAAAATGACTGAAAATTCTGTTTTTTTAATATGGAATGATATAGAGATCTGTGAAATTACTCAAGGGAAAGAAATAACAGTAAACCCCTTCACTGGAATTGAAGAAAATTTTTTAAGGGCATTGATTTTAGGTCCTGCATTTGGAATACTGCTTCACCAACGCGGCCGTTTGGTACTCCATGCCAGTACAGTTAATATAAATGGAGGTGCAGTTGCATTTATGGGATTTAACGGCGGCGGAAAATCCACTACAACAGCAGCACTAATTAATAAAGGATATCCTCTAGTTTGTGATGATATTTCAAGTGTTGAATTCGATAAAAATGGAAACCCTGTGGTATTCTCGGGTTTTCCAAGGATCAAATTATGGCCGGAGACTATTGAAATGTTTAATGATGATTTAGAAGCTTTTCCAAGGATCCATTCAGAATCAGAAAAGAGGTCCTGTTTTACTCATGAATTTTCAGAGGATAATCTGCCCCTAAAACGGATTTATATAATTGAAAAAGATGATAAAATAGGAGTAGCTGATTTAAGTTCTCAAGAATCATTAATAGAACTAATCAGGAATTCTTACTGTGCTAATATTTTTCAAAGCGCTGAACAGTCTGCAAACCTGGCTGAATATGCAACTATTGTAAAAAATGTACCTGTGAAACGTTTAAATATTGGTAATTCTTTAGACAAACTTCATAAGCTTGTAAAAATTGTAGAAGAAGATACAATGAATTAAGATAATTTTAATTTTACAGCTCTGTAGAAAACCCTTGAACATAGATGTTCAGGTATCAAAAATCTTTGGTTTTTGAAAACCTATAAATTTAAAAATTTACTCATTTGAATGTTGATGTTTAATAAAATAACTGGATGAAATTAGAGGAATATTATCGATGATTTCTCAAAGCTAGTTTTACTTTGAAATATTAAACTTGATGATCTGTGAAATTATTCACAGTTAAATCAAATTGACTGTGAAAACTAATTATATAGGACAACAATTGTACATATATCAATAATGTTTCTCGTTGATCTTATGGCTCGAAAAAAATTAGGGGCAAATAATTATATCTGGAAATACATCACTGATTTAACCAGGTTAATGCCTGAAAAATCTGTATTTGTGCTGGTGTTGATGGTTATTGTCAGTTTAACAGAGGGTATTGGACTTCTTTTACTTGTACCCTTACTTCAGTTAGTGGGTTTAGACGTTCAACAAGGTGCACTGGGCCAAATAGCAGGTTATGTATCTCTATTTTTTAGTTATATTGGGATAAAACCTACATTGGGAATTGTGCTGGTAATATATGTAATTATAATCAGCTTGAATGCACTTTTCTATAAAGTACAGACACTCAAAAGCTCTGAGATCCAGTATGAATTTGCAGCATATCTACGAAAACGTTTATTTAATTCAGTTACAGGTTCTAACTGGCTTTTTTTCACACAGAAGAGATCATCTGATTTTGCGCATGCTTTAACTTATGAAATCGAAAGAATCGGAGTTGGAACCAATCAATTTCTTTCTTTAATTGCAAGTATTTTTGTTTTAGCAGTTTATCTTATATTTGCGCTGGAATTATCTGGGTTAATAACAGGACTGATTTTTTTAGTGGGTATCATCCTTTTACTTTTACTTAAAAGGAGGACCAGTTCTGCACAGCGAAGTGGTGAAGCTTTGTCTGATACTTCCAAAAACATGTATTCATCCACTATTCAACATTTAGATGGGATGAAAACCATTAAAAGCTTCAATATGGAAGAAAAGAACATAGAAACATTTGGGAATGTGGCAGACCGCGTGGCAGGTAAATATATCGACGCAGTTAACAGTTATGCTGATGTTAGGTTCTTATTTGATGTGGGGTCTGTAATTATTTTAAGCATCATCGTGTTTATTTTGATAAGCTTTATGAATCTCTCTATATCAGAGCTTTTAATTCTTCTTTTCCTTTTTGTCCGCATGATCCCTCGATTTTCAATTATTCAGAGGAGTTATCAATATTTTATAAACATGATACCTGCCTTTGTGACAATTATGGATCTGGAGAAAGAATGTGAAAAAGCTTCAGAACCGAAATTGAAAACAGGTAAAGTGAAATTAGAAGATGAAATTAAATTTGAAAACGTTTCATTTTCATATGATAGTTCAGATGAATCTTTCAGTCTTAAAAATTTGAATTTAACCATTAAAGCAGGCCAAACCTCTGCTGTTGTTGGGTTATCCGGTGCAGGCAAAAGTACAATTGCAGACATGGTTATGGGGCTTATAAATCCTGTAAATGGACATATACTTATTGATAACAAGGTTTTATCTGAAGATAACCTTTCGGCGTGGCGAAGTCAGATAGGGTATGTTGCGCAGGATACTTTCCTTTTCAATGATACTGTACGTAACAATTTACTACTTGCAAAACAGAATGCAGCTGAAGAAGAGATTATAACAGCTTTAAAGCTGGCTTCGGCAGATGAATTTGTTTTAAAACTCCCTGGAGGATTGGATACTTTAATTGGAGATAGAGGTGTTTTATTATCTGGGGGTGAAAGGCAGCGCTTAGCTTTAGCAAGAGCATTACTGCGCGAACCTTCCCTTTTGATACTTGATGAGGCAACAAGCAATTTAGACTCTAAAAATGAGAAAAAGATAATGGGTTCAATAGAAAAACTCCATGGAAATATAACTATACTGGTTATAGCACACCGTTTGTCTACGATTCGCAGTGCAGATAGTATATATTTAATAGAAAGTGGGAATCTTATTGAATTTGGAACATGGGATAGTCTTTTAGGAAAAGAAAAAGGATATTTTAAATCATTGTATGAATTGCAGTCTTGATTTATTTTTATATAATAAATATTAAAAATAAAATTTAAATGGAATATTTAAAGTTCTGCTTTAGCATCAACAACGTTTACTTCAATTCGCGTAATTTTCTTGTCTGGATCAGGATAGATAACATAAAAATAGGATTCTCCACCTGCGGGAATATTTTTATATTTTATATGAACAGTGCTGTTACTGGCAAATACATTACCTGATTCATCATATGCAGTTGCGTTCATTACAACATTAAAAGCGTCGTATTCATTGTTATTCTGCACATAACCATCCAGATATGAATAGTTAGTGCCATTGTACTCGTAGGTGTCCATTGTGCTGTTGTTTAAAACATTTATTGCATCTACTGAAATTTGTTTTTCTCCCCACGTGCTGTTGGATGTGGTATTGATTGCAAATCCAGACATACCTGCTAAAAATACTGCCCCAGTTGCAGCCAGCATTAAAGCGGCAACGAATATAATCGGTATCAAAATTTTTTTATTGAAATTTAATTTTTTAGCCATTTTACTATTCCTTAAGTCTTTAGTAATACTAAAACGTGTGTTGGATTTATAAATTAATATAAGATAGTTTGATAAATAGATTACTGTCGAAATGTTACGCAGGTCACAAAAATGTCAATATTTAATGCAACTCATAAATATGAAACTATAAAGCTGCGCCCTGAAGATGAACTTCTTCTCTGCTGCGCTAGAACAGATGTGAATCCTGAAATTAGGGATAAAGTTTTGTTTTTAATTCAAAAAAAGTTGGATTGGGATTATTTGTTAGACTTGGCATCGAGACACAGGTTACTGCCGCTTTTATATCATAACCTTAATTTGATATGCCCCGAACTGGTTCCTGAAGATATTTTAGGTGAGCTTAAGGATTATTTTAATGTTAATGTCTGTAAAAATTTGATGATGACTGGAGAACTGATTAAGGTTCTTGATCTACTGGAGTCTGAGGGCATAACTGCGATTCCGTATAAGGGGCCTGTTTTGGCTTCAATGGCTTATGGAAATATTGGGTTACGGCAGTTTAATGATATTGATCTATTTATAGATAAATCTGATATTCAAAATATCATAAAATTGCTTACTTCTAATGGATACAAATTATTATTTGGCGCTAAAAATTTAGATGATTTAACATATATAAAAACTCAACGTGAGTGTTTATTTGTTAGTAATAATGGAATTCTTATAGAATTCCATTGGAATAGCCAGGGGCCTCATATTTCAATTAAAAACAGTCAAAATTTATTATATGATCCAAAGGAACTGGTAGAAATAAATATGAACAATCAAAATATTTTAAGCTTTTCTCCAGAGAATTTGCTTTTAATATTGTGTTTACATAATGCTAAACATCATTGGGATTATTTATCTTGGATTTGTGATATTTCAGAGTTAATTCAAACTAGTGATATAAACTGGCCACAGGTTATAGAAAAAGCTGATAAATTGGGCATTAAACGGATTTTATTCATAAATCTTATTTTAGTAAGGAATATATTGGGGCTAAACATTAGTGAAGAAATTTCATATCATATTGTTTCTGATTCAAAAGCAAAGAAACTTTCATTTCAAATTGAAGGAAGGATCTTCAATCAAAAATCAGTAAATATCTTTGAAAAATCACTTTTTGATTTAAGGAAAAGAGAAAATGTATTGTATGCAGTAAATGATTGTATTAAAAGCTTAACAAGCCCGTCATATGCTGATTTTAAAGATATGTTTTTACCTAAATTTTTATTTCCGTTATACTACTTAATTCGCCCTATTTTGTTGTTAAAAAGGTATGGTAAAGGCCCTCTTTAAATATTACCTATTTTTAAGATAATTATGGGGTTATTAACAGATGTATTTTTAAAATTCTTAAGAAATATGTGTTTTTCATTGATAAATATAAAGTAGACATACTTATTTTATTTATTGTAATAAAAAAAGAATATTTATTATTTTTTTTGTAATACAAATCTTTAAATAAAACTATTTACAGTTTATAATTAAGTATTATTCATGAAAATCATATTAATTAGGTATTATTGTATTAATACATAAAGTTTACCAATAATTTAGTTATATCTAATTATTAGCACGTTAAATAGCTTTCAATATTGGAAATATAAAATTTAGATAGTATAAACCAATTTTAAGAGATAAATCTAAAATTATTGAAAGATGAAACAATGAATGACACAGAAAAACCTTCAATAGCAATAATTGGTAGCAGGGGAATACCAAATCGTTATGGAGGATTTGAAAAATTTGCTGAGATAATAAGTACTGAACTAGTAAAAAAAGGTAATAATGTTTATGTAAGCTGTGAATATGCTCCAGACCCAAAAAATTCTGAATATAACGGAGTACATCTTTTTTATTTCCCAATAAAACCACCAAAAATTAATTTATTTAGGATAATCTATGAATTTTTATATGATGGATATTCTTTATTATGGGCAAGTAAAAATGCAGATTATGTGTATATGCTTGGGTACAGTGCTGCAATCTTCTTTTTTATACCTAAATTATTTGGAAAAAGTTTATGGGTAAATCCGGATGGTATAGAATGGAGGAGAAATAAATTTAATTCATTAGTAAAATTTTTACTTAAATTAAGTGAAAAAATCGCAGTTTTCTGGGCAGATGAGTTAATAGCTGATTCTAAAGAAATTAAAAAATATTTAGATAATAGATACAATACTAACTCTATTTATATTTCTTATGGGGCCTCAGAAATCCAAAATGTAAAATGGGACTCAGAAAAACTTTCAGATTGTCTTAAAGGGGTTAAGATTAATCCAAGTTATTACCTGGTTGTAGCAAGATTAGAACCTGAAAATAACATTGATATTATTGTAGAAGGTTATCTTAAGAGTAAAACAGAAAAACCACTTATTGTAGTTGGTAATTTTGCAGATCTCCGATATGAACATGAAATTAATGAAATTTTAAATAGTGCTCCTGAAGATAAGAAAATCATTTTCACTGGTGGTATTTATGACATGGAGTTATTAAACATGCTTAGACAAAACTGCAGTGCTTATATCCATGGACATTCAGTTGGAGGTACAAATCCCTCTCTTTTAGAAGCCATGGTTTCAAAGAACCTGATTATTGCACACGATAATGTGTTTAACCGTGAAGTTTGTGATAAATATTCAGTGTATTTCAATAATTCTAATGAATTAAAGGCTTCTTTTGATTTAGTAGAATCACAGGAATTTAATAATTTAGAATGTAGGGAAGGAGTATTTGATCGGGTGAAAAAAGTTTATTCTTGGGATAAAATTGTTGATCAATACAATGCTTTGATAACATCTGTTACTACTGGAAATGAAGTTAATAGTGAAATGATATTATCTAAAAATTCTAAATGATAATGCCATTAATGAATTTTTTGGCTAATAAATAAAGTTAATTAAATAACAATTTGAATATAATAGGTTAACTGTGAAATATGCGATGAAAGCCGGAGATTCTAGAAGGTTTTTTTTAATTTTATAATTATTTAATTTTAAGTTTAAAAGTAGGGAGTTTAATGGAGTAAAAAAGTTTATTCTATAATTAAGATTAATAAAGTACTTTAATAAGTTTTAAAATAATAAAAATTATAATTTAATGTAATACACATTAATAAAATCAAAAAATTTTATTCTATTCTATAATACCATTTTATCCATTCTACAGTTTTTTTGATTCCTTCTTCTGGTGGAATTTGCGGGTTGTGTTTCAAGTCTTTTATTGCTTTTGTGAAGTCAATGGTTTTTACTTTTGTGGTGAAGTTTTCTGCTTCTTTGTAGGTTACTATGGAGTCGTCGCGTCCGACTGCATTCAAGACCATGTCTGAGTATTCTTTGATGTCGTGTTCCCATTCCTGTTTGCTTCCTACGTTGTAGGCTTCTCCAGATTTGAAATTATCCACAATGTTTGCAAATGTTCTTGCAGTATCTTCAACATAATCAATTATTCTTTTATGACCTTTATAAACAGTATATGGCTTATTAAATAGGGCATGGTATATGAATAAGGGGATAAATCCTTTGTATGGGTGTACTTGTTCGTGTGGTCCGTAACAATTTACAGGCCTCACCCTGACGGTTTCTGTATCAAACATGGTGGCAGAGTTCATGCACATTAATTCTCCAGCCCATTTTGTTATTGCATAGTCATTCATCTGGTACGTGTCTTTTATGGGGTTGTTTTCCATTACATCTTCACTCATGATTCCATTATAATCACCGTAGACTTCGGCTGATGAGAAGAAAATCATCCTAAAACCTAATTCTTCTTGTAACCGTATCATGTGTTTGGTTCCAATTACATTAGTCTCCCAAAGGTTTTCATAATAGCCCTCACCGTTCCAACGACCATATTCAGCGGCTAGATGATAAACATAATCAAATTTATTGTTTTCAAAAACTCTTTCAAGCTGCCTGTAGTTTTTAACATCAGCTCTTATGTAGTCATTTCTATCATTGTGAAGTAAATCAAGTGCTGTTACTTCATGTCCTCTATTTTTTAATTCATTTACTAAGTTTGTGCCTATAAATCCGGCTCCACCTGTTACTAATATTTTTTGAGTTTCCATTAATAACCCTCTGAATGTTTTGAATATGCTAAATTATTAAATACTAGTTAAATAATATTTCTTTTTTATTTATTTAGTTATTACAAGTACTATTTGGTGTAATAACAATATTTTTTAATTAAATTATTGAATATTATATGAATAATATTTATTTTGTGTTCATTTAATCATAATTAATATTATTATTAATAATAATACGATTTATAAGTAATATCTTAATGAAAAGATTTATATCAGTTTACTTTTATAATTAAATATTAATTTCCACGCCGATAGCGATTTTAGTTATATTTCGTTTGTAGAATAACTAATGAATATGGAAGGCATGAAGGTGACTAAAATGAACGTATTAAATGAATATGAAGGGGAAACAGTATTAATTACAGGCGGCGCGGGTTGCGTTGGTAGTAATCTTTCCCGTAAAATTGCAGAGTTAGGTGCAGAAAAAGTAATAATATTGGACAATTTATCATCTGCATATGAATGGAATATTCCACAAAATGATAATATTCAATTTATAAAAGGGGATATTCTGGATGATAATGCATTAAAACGGGTCTTTAAGGAAAAACCAGGCTATGTATTCCATTTAGCTGCCCATTTTGCCAACCAGAATTCTGTGGATAATCCTGAGAAGGATTTAATGGTAAATGGAATCGGAATTTTAAAAGTGTTACAGTATGCTCAACTTATTGGAGTTAAAAGGTTCGTGTATTCTTCTTCTGGATGTGGTGTTTATGGTCTGGACTCTAAAATGCCTTTTGAAGAGCATGATATTTCAATAAGTCTCCATACTCCTTATCAGGTTACTAAATTACTTGGTGAACTTTACACTAATTATTTCCATAATTTATATGATGTTCCTGTTGTTAATGCTCGTTTTTTCAATGTTTTTGGCCCTGGTGAAGTACCTGGAAAATACAGGAATGTAATTCCTAATTTCTTCTACTGGTCTATGACTGGAAATGCACTTCCAATTACTGGAGATGGAAGTGAAACAAGGGACTGGACTTATGTTGAGGATATAGTTGCTGGTTTGCTTGCAATGGGTATAAAAGAAGAAGCAATTGGTGAGGCCATAAATCTTGGATCAGCTAAGGATCATAGGGTTATAGACATGGCGAATACTGTAAATGAACTTACTGGCAATGAAAAAGGTATCAGATATGCTCCACGTAGAAATTGGGATGCAAAAACGAAATTGCTCTCATCAATTGAGAAAGCCGAAAAGTTACTTGACTATAAACCTAGAATGTCATTTAATGATGGGCTAAAAAAGACTTATGAATGGTTTGTAAATAACTGGGATAATATCGAAAGAAGTGCAGAATTCGATTCTAAAGAGCCCAAATATGTAAAATTAAAGCAAATGAGTTCTAATAAAAATATTAACTGTTTAAGGGTTTAAATCACTTAGAAATGACATAATTAAAAATATAAAAAGAATTTTGTTGAAGATTATTTTAAATATAAAATTCTAAATAAGTTGCAGTGATTTGAAAGTTAGTTGATATTATTAAATCAAAATTAGTAAACAGTTATAATATCTTTGTATAGAATTTAATTTCTATTTTTTGAAAATTTTTGGTATAAATATAATAGAGTGATATATAATGAATAGCAAATTTCCATATTGTGATTTATGTCAATCGAAAGAGGTTGAATTTCTTTTCTCAAATGAGGATAGGATGTTCCCTGAAATGGAAGGTTCATTTAATTTACTTAAATGTAAAGAATGTGGTTTAATTTTTGTATATCCCCAACCATCTTTTAATATTTTAACTAATCATTATCCTGATAATTATTCTGTATTTGATGAAGGAAAAATTAAACATTTTAGGAAAGTTTTTACTCTAATTGAAATGTTATATCAATACTGTAATGTTAGATCAGATCAATCAATATTTTTTCGCTTAATAAATTTGTTATTAGTTCCATTTAGTCCTATGTTTAGAACTATAAGTCTTGTTGAGAATGGAAATTTTTTAGATGTTGGTTGTGGTATAGGCTATTTTCCATTGGTAATGAAATATTTAGGAATGAATGCTTATGGTGTTGAACCTGGAAAAATAGATAGAGAACTATCTGAACAATATAATTTAGACATAACTACAGGCACATTATTAGAAGCGAAGTATAACGATAATTTTTTTGATTTGATAACATTAAATCATGTATTAGAACATGTTGATAATCCTTCTGAAATAATGAAAGAATTGCACCGTATTTTAAAACCTAATGGTTTTCTTGTTATAGCTACGCCTATAAGCGATTCTTTAGCATTTAAAATATTTGGGAAGTATTGGGCACAATTAGATTCGCCAAGGCATTTATTTTTATTCTCTACAAGTGTTTTAAAAAAATATTCTGAAAAATATGGTTTTGATATAATTAAAATTAGATATAATTCAACTCCTTCTTTTCAATTTATCAGTTCTATTATATATTTCCTTGAAGATAAAAGAAAAAAAAGATGTAATAGAAGTTTAGTTCAAAATCCTCTTTTAAATTTATTTTTTTTACCTCTTACTTTGGTATTGAATTTGATTAAAAGAGGAGATCAATGTGAATTTGTAATGGTTAAAACGGAGATTTAAAATGAAGAACAAAGCAGATAAATTAAAAATGGTTTGTATTGGTCAGTTACTGTCTGATGGAACTGGAATAGCTGGAGGGGCACGTTTTAAGAACATGATGTCTATATTTGAAAATATTGGTATTGAAATAAATTTAATTTCATTTTCTTTTTTTTCTGATAAATTTTATATTGAACATAAAAAAGATGAATCATTTAAAACAACTGTTGTTCATTTACCTAAAAATTTACCAAAATATTTAAAAGCGTTAGCTATTTTTCCTGTCTTTTATTATGCTTTCAAGGAATCTAAGAATTCGGATTTTATTTTCTCAGATTTTATAACTGAAATAAGTTATATACCTGCAATTATAACTGGTAAAATTAGGAATAAGCCCGTTATTTTGGATTTTATTGATACTAACTTTTTTAAAATAATACCGGATTTTATAAGAAAATATTCTGCAAGAAGTGCCAGTATGATTTTTGCAATTAGTTACTATCTCCATGATTTTGCTAAATATGAATATAAATGTAAGAATGTATCCTATATTCCTAATGGTATAAATACAAATTCTTTTAAAATGGATAAAATATCTCGAGACAAAAAAAGAAAGGAACTCCATATAAGAAAAAATGACATAGTAATTGGATATACTGGTTCTTTTGCTTATTATGAAGGAATACCTATTCTTCTTGAGGCATTTAAAAAGTTAAGTGAGAAATATCCTTCACTTAAATTAGCCATTATGGGAAAAATATATTTTTCAGGAGATAATGATATTGAGAAGTTAGTAAAGACTATGAAATTAAATGATAAAATTATTTTAATTCCTTCAAAGCCATATGAAGAAGTCCCAAAATATCTATCTGCTTTTGACATTCTTTGTTGTTCAAAAATTGATTGTAAAATAAACAGAGTGGCTAATCCTATAAAAGTTGTTGAATATTTATCTATGGAATTGCCTACAGTCTGTTCTGCAGTTGGAGGTATTATTGATACAATTGATGATGGAAATGATGGCTTTCTTGTTACGCCCGGTGATGTTAAATCACTAGAAAAAAAGATAGAATGGATAATTTTAAATTCAGATGAAGCCCATAAAATAGCTCATAATGGCCGGGAAACCGTACTAAATAAATATAGTTATGGTGCGATTGAAAATACAGTTAAAGAAGCACTGAATAAAATGAAAAAAATATAATATTGGTAACAACATGCTTACAGAAAATTATATTAAATTGAATAACTGTGAATTTAAAAAATTTTTTAGGTTTATATTGCTTATACACCTAAGTTTATGGGGTTCATTAGGCTTAGAGTTTATAGGAATTAATATTCCATTTATAAGAGAAATTATTGGGCTTATTTATCTTGTTTTTGTACCGGGAATACTAGTTCTTAGAGTTCTTAAATTACATAACCTTAGTAATATAGAAACAATTTTATATACTGTTGGATTAAGTCTCACTGCGTTAATGTTTACGGGTCTAATTATTAGTATTATATTTCCTCCTTTGGGCATTGAAAAACCACTTTCATTGTTACCATTATTACTGTCTATGAATTTATTTACAATCTCCTTGCTAGTATTAAGTTACTTTATTGGCAATGATTATTCTAAGCCTAATCAAATAGATATTAAAATATCTTTAAAACAGCTATTTTTGATATTGCCTCTCTTTTTAAGCATATTTGGATCATATTTGATAAATTATTACAATAATAACATTGGAACTATGGTTCTAATAATATATATAGCTATAATTATCCTTCTTGTTGGATTTAATAAAATAGGGAAGAATTTATACCCTTTAACAATTTTCATAATTTCTATTTCTTTGTTATTTCAGAACTCATTAGTTTCTAATTATATTGCAGGTTATGATATTCAAAGAGAATATTTTGTAGCTACTTCTATAATTAATAATTTCAGATGGGAATCAACATTATTTCCTTCTAACTGGACCTTTTTTAGTGCGGGAACTACAATCTTAAGTATTACTACATTGCCATCATATTTTTATCATGTTTGCGGTATAAATTTAGTATGGATATTTAAAGTAATTTATCCATTATTCTTTTCTTTGGTTCCTCTTGGATTATTTAAACTATTTAAAAGGGAAATCAATAGCAAAATTGCATTTTTTTCATGCATTTATTTTGTAACATCTTATAGTTTCTTTTATAACATGCTCCAGTTAATGAGGGAGATAATAGGTGAAATTTTTCTCGTTGCAATTATCTTATTATTATTAGATACAAAAATAGATAAAAAAAGTAAAAGCGTATTATTAGTGCTGTTTATTTTTTCTTTGACAGTTTCACATTATGGTTTAGCATACATTTTTCTAGCTATATTTATTGGAGTTTACTTTCTACAGTATTTGATAAATAAATACCGAAAACAGAGTAATAATGATAATATTACGTTTAATATTTTGATTTTGTTTTTAACTTGTGTATTGGCATGGTATCTATATACTGCCAATTCTTCAGTCTTTATTTCAATTGTAAAAATTTTTGATAATATAGGTCAATCATTCATAGCGGACTTTTTAGATCCAAGTTCTACTCAAGGTTTAGGTATAATTGTGACTAAAAATACTCCTTTAAATACTATAACAAAATATCTATATATTATTACACAATTTTTAATAGTAATTGGTATTATGGGTTACATATTAAAATTTGGTGAAACAGTTAAAAGACTAAAAGTGCAAAAGAATTTTATTCTTTTTGCTATAGCTAATTTGATAATTTGTATAATATCAATAATAGTACCTAATTTTTCTAATCAGTTGGATACTGTAAGAATATTTCAGATTACTCTTATAGTTTTATCACCTTTTATGGTTATTGGGTTTCTATTAATTTTAGAATATTTCCCTAAATTAATTATTTTCAATAAAAAATGGAGTATTCGTGGAAAATTTAATATTATTTCAATATTTTTTATAGTATTCTTACTTTTTAATACTGGAATTATTCAGGAAGTGTTTAAAGAACCTTATAAACCAACAATGGCCTTTACAAGTGTGAATGATCCACCTGTGTTCAATGAAATAGAAGTTACAAGTGCAGGATGGTTGAGTAAATATAGAAATGATAGTTATGTTTATTCTGACTCTAATGGATTTGCACTTTTAGGTGGATTAACTGGTATTAATTCACGAAGTTTGAGATATAATTTGATAACAAATACCTTTCAGGATATAAAGAATGGTTCATATATATACTTAAGACCTACTAATATCAATGGGGAGCTAAATGTTCCACAAGATATTGAAGGTGCTACTACTGAAGGATATATCAGCATAAATTCGTTAATGCCCATAGTTAAAGAAAAAAATAAAATTTATGATGATGGTTCTAATATTTTAGAATAAATCGTTGATTTATATAAATAATAAGGGTAATCCAATGTTAAACAAGAAAAAAATCTGCTTTTTAGCTCCAACAGCTTATTCACTCCTAAAGGGGAAAGCATCAAAAAATATAATAGGGCCTGATGTTGACCAATTTACTTTGGCAAAAGAATTACTTAATCACGGGCATAAAATTACTTTCATTACTTTTTATGAAGAAGGACCTAAAGAAGAGTTTGTAGGTCAAATAAGGATAATAAAGACGTATAAACCTAACTCACAAATTAATATATTCTCGAAAATGAAATGTATTTGGAAAGCATTGAAGAAATCTGATTCCGATATTTATTTCCATTATGGAGATTCTTTAGGAATTATATCCTTATTTTCATATTTAATGAAGAAAAAAAGTATTTATCGAATAGGTTCTGATGCTTTAGTTAATAGGAACATAATTAATAAAAAAATTGCTGAATTTGAGAAATCAAAGTTAAGTTTTAAATCTATTGGAAACTGGCTAGATATAAAATTAGCAGATATTATTATTTTACAAAATGGATATCAGTATAAAGAACTCTTAAAAAATTATAAAAAAAAAGGGATAATAATTAAAAATCATATAAAAATTAAAAATAATACTTTGGAAAATAAATCTAAAAATCAGGTCATTTTATGGGTAGGTTCAATTACTGAAGTTAAACAACCTGAGTTGTTCATTGAACTGGCTAAAATGATGCCTAAAGTTAAATTTCAGATGATAGGTGGTCATCAAGATAATATTATTTTTTATAATAAATTAAAAGAAGATTCTAAAAAATTAGATAATTTTGAATTTTTGGGTGTTGTCCCTTTTGATGAAATAGATCATTACTTTAATAATGCAACAATCTTAGTAAATACTTCAATGTTTGAAGGTTTCCCAAATTCGTTTATTCAAGCATGGATGAATTATATGCCTGTAGTGAGCCTTAATGCTAATCCCGATAGAATAATTACTAAATATAAAATGGGATTTCATTCAAAAGATTTAACACGACTAAAAGAAGATTTAGAAGTTTTATTAAATAGTGATACTTTAAGAATTGAAATGGGTACAAACGGAAGAAGATATATTGAAGATGAACATGATTTTGATAAAATAATCTTAGAGTATGTAAATATATTTTAAAGTAGGAATTTAAATGGCAATTAATAATATTTTCAAGAATTTTAGCTCTTTATTTGTTTCTAATGTTATAATTAATATATTGTCTTTTTTATATACTCTATTATTAGCTAGATATTTAGGTGTAGGTGGATTTGGAATTCTTTCATTAGCTATTGCTCTTGGAGGTATTTTTGGAATAATTACTGATTTGGGATTTAGTGGGTTAATGACTAGAGAAGTATCTAGAAATAAATCATTAGCAACTGAATATCTGTCTAATATATTGTGTATAAGATTTGTATTAGCAGTTTTAACCTTTATTATTGCAATTATTAGTTTAAATCTCATGGACTATTCTTATCAGACAAAGTTAGTTGTTTATTTGATTACATTATCATCAATAGTATCTGCTATAATGTCCACATACTCTTCAATTTTCCAATCACATGAAAAAATGGAATATCAAGCTTTTGGGCAAACTTTAAATGTTGTTTTGATATTTATAGGAATTTTGATAGCAATTAATCTAAAATTTAATGTTACAATAATTGCATTAATTTATTTATTGTCTAGTTTAATAATTCTATTTTTGAATATAATTATGAGCAAAATATATTTAGATGTTGGAATAAATAAAATCAATAAAAAATTCTGGAAACCCACTATTAGGGCAGCTATACCTTTTTCATTATCTTTAATATTTGCAACGGTTTATTTCAGAGTTGATGTAATCATATTGTCCTTATTGCAAGGAGAAGTTTCAGTAGGTATTTACACTGCTTCTTATAATTTATTAGCTGCATTAATATTTATTCCTATGATTTTTACAACTACTGTGCTTCCTTTATTCTCTAAATTACATATTGAATCACAAGAATCGCTCAAAACTTCTTATGAGAAAACTTTTAAATATTTATTGATTATAGCTATACCTATTGCAATTATAGCTACTTTTTATGCTAATAACATAATATTATTGATTTATGGATTAGACTTTAAGCAATCTATATTATCTTTACAAATATTAATATGGACGGTTCCTTTTATTTTTGCTACTTATTTATTCAGAACTTTACTTATTTCAATAAATAAACAAAATCTACTATTTAAAATTATTTTAATATGTTTGATTCTTAACATATTATTTAATTTAATTTTGATACCTTTTTATGGTTATTTAGGATCTTCTGTAGTTAATGTATTAACTGAATTTATTTTTTTCAGTATTTGTTTCCGTTATATAAGCAAATATCTTCATAAAGTTCCATTGTTAATTATATTTAGGATATTGTTGTCGGGAATTGCAATGTTAATATTAATTTATCTATTAAATTCATTAAACATTTTTATTGCTCTTTTAGGATCAATTATAGCATACATAATTTCGTTATTTTATTTAAGAATATTTTCAAAAGAAGAATTAAAAACAATTATAGTAACAGAAATAAATGGTGAATAAATGAAAAATAAAAAAAGTGATAAAATTTTAATACCTGCTATAGGGCCTTGGCTAGATAAAGGGCAGTCAGCAATGTTGATTTCTATGATAAATGCTTTAATGAATGAATTTCATAATCCGGAATTTGTGATAGTTGCATCAAGTTTTTTAATGGATGAAATAGACAAAGTTCAATATAGTAAATATGATGTTGAAGTACTTCCAGGTATCTTTTTTGAGTATCATTTATTTTTATTAAAAATTAGTTCCATTAAAGTTAAATTATTTAGAATATTATTGGCATTTTTATCTCTCTCATCTTTGATAATTTTAAACACATTGTGGCTTATAATTTACAAGTATTTACACATAGATGCTAAATTTCTTCTTTTAAATAATAAAGATATAGTGAATGAATATAAAGAAGCGGATTATATAATACTCTGTGGAGGACAAAATATAATCCATACGGTACATTTACCCATTGAAATTCTTTATGAAATGTTCTTTGGAATAATGCTTAATAAACCAATAATGTTATATGCACAATCTATTGGACCATTTAATCATAAATATGGATTAATATTTATAAAATGGATATTAAACCGAGTTAACTTAATTACAACTCGTGAAGAAACTTCAAAAAAACTTTTAGAAAATATGAGGATATCTTCTCCAGTATATTTAACAGCAGACGCTGCATTTATATTACCCTCAATATCAAATGAAGATGCAAAATCTATACTAAAAAAAGATACCAATTTACCTGAAAATAAAATATGGGTTGGCATTACAGCTATTCCCTGGAATTTTCCGAGCGAAAAAGATATAGCTAGAAAAAAAGAACTAAATGAAAATTATGTAAATGTATTATCTAAAATTTCGGACTATATCATAGAAAAATTTGATGCAAATGTTGTTTTTTTCCCACAAGTAATTGTACCTATAGTAAAAGATGACAGAATTGTGTCTAAAAAAATATTTAAAAGGATCAAAAATAAAGATAGGGTAAAAGTGCTTACAGAGGATTATACTCCTGAAGAATTGAAAGGGATGTATGGAAATATGGCTTTTTTAATAGGTACACGTTTCCATTCGTGTATACTTTCTCTTTCTATGAATGTACCAACAATTGCAATTGAATACGATGGACATAAAGCATTTGGTATTATGAAATTAATAGAGTTGGATAAGTATGTACTTAAAATTGAAACGTTAAATTTAGAAGAACTTAAATTTAAGGTTAATGAACTTTCTAGCGAAAGAAATAATCTTGATAAAAAAATTAAAAAAAATATAAAGATAATGCAAAATGAGAGTAAAAGGAATGTTTTGTTGGCTAAAGAATATTTATGAATTAGATTTATTCTTGTAGTTAATAACAGTATCTAATATAAAGTTATATGATTTATTGTATATTATCAATAATTTCCATAAATAACTTTTAGATGCCATTAACGCACGTAAATATAATGAAACTTGGAATATATAATCTGTTAGCTTGGGTTTGGTAAAATCATAATTATAATCCGGTATTCTTTTATTAAGCACTGTAAATATTAGGAAACACGCTCTTATACTTTTTTTAAAATAAAAATAATATTGAAGGTGTGAAATATCTTTACAATCTGTTTTGAATATTGTTAGTTCATTAGCTAACTGCATTTTATTTAAAATATCTTTTCCAATGTCATTTCTAACAATAATTCCAGATTTTCCAATATTATTATCTAGTATGACTTTTTTACCTCTATAATCTCCAAAAGAAATATCAGCTAATTCAGCACTAGCATCACAGCAAACTTTACATCGAGATGATATAAAAGATGAAAAGTCATCATTCCAATATTCTTCTTGAGATATGAATATTTCTTTTCCATTTTTAAGTTTTAGGGACATGCCTCCAGGCCATCCTTTTCCTCTATAACTAAGCTGAACTACTTCTTCTTTATGAATTCCATATTTTTTTAAAATAAATTCTGTTCCCAAAAAGTTACAGGTTACACTACACCAAATTCCTAGGTGTATTATAATCTTTTTTTCTAATTTTTTATAAATTAATTCTGCCTTTCTAACTCCATGTATATGGCAAGGTAAACCAACAACTGCAAATTTTTCTTCTTCATCTGATTTTAGAATCTCTTTTAAAGCAATATTTGCCGGAACTGGACAATATTTTGATTTAGAACCTTTTATTATTTCTTCTTTTGTTCGGGCAATAAAACATTCCGGTTCAAGAGGATTATCTTCATTCATTTTGGTAATTAAAGCTCCATTTATTATTTCATTTTCTAAAGCAAAAATTAAAATTTGTGTTATAAGGCCTCCTGATGCGCAATCGTATCCTAATTCATAATTTGTTGTATGTCCTGCGTAACATTCAATATAATTCCCAATAAGACTATTTTCTGATTTTTTACCAAATATTTTTAAATTAAGTTCTTTAAAGTTAACCTCATGACCTGGACATATTCTAAAACATATAGAACAATTATTACATTTTTTTTCATTTATTTTGGGAATATAAATTCCTTTATGGGGTTCCTTTGTAAGTACAATGGCTTCAACGGGGCATAATGATATGCAAGTTCCACATCCTGTACATAAATTATCTTTAACAACTTGATAAATTGTATTATTGCTCATTTTATCACACAATTTGAAAATTAAAGATTTTGTAGATAATAATTTATTTACAGAACTACTAAAGGTCTAATGAAATTTTCTCCATTATTCCAAACAACTGTTACAGTATGCCATCCTTTTGGAATAACTGCATTGTAACCTGGCATGGGATAATCTGTTTTAGCAGTTTTAATTATAGTAGTACCATTAGATAAAGTGATAGTTGCATTAATATCATATCCTGATCTTTTAAGAGACATGTTTTGGGGAAAATAAACATTAACTGTCCTTTTTGAACCAGGCCCATTAGCATAAACAAGATTTACTGCATTTGCAATGCTATTTATAGTATTACTGGTGGCAGACACATCAGAAATATCATTAGCCGAATCTATAGATGGTCCAATCAAATAGGTAATCATAGCCCCAAAAACAACAAAAATTACGACCAGCAGTAATAGATATTCTACTGATAACTGCCCCTTACTATCCATTCCTCGTTTAAACATAAGTCTCAATACTTATCTTATTTTCACGTTTATATAAATATTGTCATTATTATATTAAACAAATTTTCACTGTTTACATGGATTGCATAATTAATAGCCTAATAATATTAAATAGAAACATATTCTCGCGTTAAATAATATTACTAATTATTTTGCCATGATTTAAATTTTTTAACAGAATTATTCTAAATTACTTTTCCTGTTTTTAAACCAAACCGAAACAAAATAAACAACCACGGCAAGCCCCACTGCAAGCAGCGTGATATGCCAGTCATCATCGGGTATAACATTAAGAGTCCATGAAGCCCATGAAAATGGGAACAACAGTGCCATACCACCACTTAAATTAGTTAAGAGCAGATCAAGCGCGTAATGAGTTGCAACTCCGAGTACTAAAAGCGACAGGACTAATTTTTTGTTATCCTTAAAAAAGAGTGTGAATATGGAAGCAATGATTAACGAGCCTACCGGAAGGTGCATGGGCATTAAAAAGTTCTCGGCTTTTATGCCCATAAGCCCAAGGGGTATCACTATCTTAAACGTATCTGGAATCAGAGCCCCTACCATGCACACAACAGTATAAGCTGGATTAATCTGCTTGTACTTAAAGCTCAGGATTGTGCACAGCATCCATGCAGCCAGTAAATGTGTTATCCAGTCAGGCATTTAGCGCCTCCGAATAAGTTCAAATGTTTTAAAGTTAAACTTCCAGTACCAGAAAAATATGAAAATAAAGACAATTATAGCAAGGGCAGACCTGAATATTATAAATTCATAGCCTCCTTTTGTTTCCACGTATATTTTGGTACTTTTAATAGTATAATTTGGCCCTAGAATTCCAAGAAGCTGCACGGTGTCATCAGGCTGGACATGTTCGCTCGAAATCACATTGTATACTATGTCCATGTTATTACCGTCGCGAAGGTAAAAACCGTTGCTGTTTGGCTTAACTACAGTCCCATCAATGAATACTTGAGACCCTTCAGGATAATATGATTCAATAGCAGCTGTAGATGGGTATTTTGAGTTAAATTCATGATAGTCATGGTAATAAATGCATAAACTCAATAAAATTAGCATTAATACTGATCCTGCTGTGATTCGTTTAAGATCCATAACTACTAATTAATTTTCATGTTTAATAGGTATTACTGTTTTAACAGATGTGTATAAAAATTATTTTGGCGAATAGTTACTTCAAAAAAAGTTCTTTATGCATTTGGTGGCTTTCAAAATTTTTCATTTTTTCACGGTTTCAAGATCTATAGGTTTACAAACTATCAAAAATTTACTATTTTTGATGACACAAAAACAAGGTTTTTGTAAGCTATCAAAAATTTAATATTTTTGATGCATTGAAAATTTACAATTTTCACTTACTGTCAAAAATCTATGATTTTTGACGTGTAAAATCTGTAGATTTTACAAGTTCGCTATACTTCAATATAACGAAATAAATATCCCCTTTTCAAAACTAAATATCCAAATTAGATCTATTGAAAAATTGCCATAAATAGAGGACTACATATACACTGGATGGGTCATTTATGTATATTTTTAGGAATTAATCGTGTAATATGAATTAATATGAAATAATGATTAAGTTTGGGATAGTTAATTAAGAAATAGTATGTGTTGAATAGTATATTGATTTGTTCTTGAAATGAAAATAAAAAATAGTAAAATTAAATAAAATTCTTTTGTTATTTAATTTTCACGCTGAAACTTTCTTCTCTCTCTAATTTTGGAGCTTCGACAGTTAAAACACCGTGTTCAAAAGTAGCTTCTGCTTCATTAGGTATCACCTTTTTAGGGAACCTTACAGTTCTCCTCATGACACCTGATTTTCTATCATGGAGTGTTATATAATTTCCATGTTCCACTTCAAGTTCAATATTGAAGTCTGCTTTAACTTTTAATTTTGTTTCAGTCAGGTTTAATTCGATATCTTCTTTATTGATGCCCGGCAGGTCCACATGTACAATTACACTTTCGTCAGTTTCGATTATATCCTTCCCGGGGACGAATGTGTAATCAACAACTGACCTTTCAAGGTCCTGCTTCATACTGTCGATTGTTCGGGATGTGTCTTCAAGCATTCTTTCAATTAAACCTTTCCTATCTAAAATAGTCCTTTTTCTATATCTTCTATCATGCATTTTATCGGCCTCATTTTTTGAGTCAGTATTATATTTGGTTTGTAAACTATAAAATACTTACTTCTAGATGGATAATAGAAAAATTTGATTTAACGGTTTAACTTTTCAAGATATCTTTAAATTTAAATGTGATGAATTTATACTAAATATCTTAAATTTAGGGTTTTTTTATTAAATATTATGGCGCTTTTATTAATAATATGATTATTTAAACATTTAATGAATTTAATTTGTTTTTATATGTTTAATAAATATCTTATTTATTATTTAACACGTTAAATTTCATTTTTATGTTTCCAATTACGATTTAATCTCCAAAAAGAACAAAAATTAAATAATAATAATTTAATATTAATAAATATGAAATATTATATCAGACGTTTTAATTTAATTAAAGATCAATTTTCAGTTATAACTAGGGATTTAATTATTAATCTCATCGCTTCTTCTAAATTAACACCCTGCTTTATTAGAACGTTTATTTACAATTTATGGGGTATGGAGATAAATACTAAGGGCATATCTCCAGGAGTATTTATGGGAAGTTCTAAAGTATCAATAGGTTATGAAACATTTGTTAATTATAATTGTTTTTTTGATGCATTTTTTCCAATTATAATTGGTAATAGCTGTTTAATAGCAATGGAAGTTATGTTTTGTACATCTACACATAATTTGGATAATAACGGAAAGTTTAAAGAAGCAACAGGAATGCCTATAAATGTAGGGGATAATTGTTGGATCGGAGCCAGAACTACAATATTACCTGGAGTTACAATAGGTAATGGATGTATTATTGCTGCAGGATCATTAGTTAATAAAGATTGCGATGCAAATTGTTTATATGCGGGAATACCTGCAAGAAAGATTAAGAAATTGGATAAGTATGCGTTTAATTCCATTAAATCAGTTAGCTGATTTTCAGTATTTATTACTTAGTTTGTTAATTAGTTTAATAAAATTTCGATAAATATTACTCAAAAACAATAAAGTAAGATAAACTTAAATTCATAGAGTAATTTTTCATATTACTAATTTAAACTTTACAAGTATCGGACAGCCGATAGATTTATATATCAATAAAACCAATCTTTTAAACAGAGCTTTAATTGTTATCTAAGTATTGTGGTCCTTTATCGGTTCTGTTTTTAGATATGACTATAAAATTTTATTTTAAGGATTTATAGGGATCTGGATAATAATTGAAGGGGACATACTGTCATTTTTAAATAAATGCTATTAAAAACCATTTTTAATAGGTAAAACTGAGCTGTTTAAATAAAATATCATTTTAAACGGTCTTTTTTAATATATGATGATCATATTTGCTTTATAAGTTCAATTAAACATGTATATTTTTATTTGGAGTACCTAGATTGATCTATATAATCTTCACTTCAATACATTTAAATATAATTTATCGCATAAATGTGATAAGTACGATAAATATGATTTACATGAATTGTTCAAGTGGTTAAAAATGAATCATAAAAGTAACAGAAAATGTGTTCTCAGCACAGCTAAAGTAGGTGAACGGGGACAAATCGTTATTCCCAAAGATATCAGGGATTTATTCGATATACAAAGCGGAGATACTCTAGTTGTGCGTGGACTTGAAGGCAAAGGAATCTTAATTATGAAAGCAGAAGATCTGCTTGCAAAAGCAGATATAATGAAAGATATTGCCCTTCAAATAGTTGAAAATAAAGATTATGGAGATATAGATGATAAAAAGGATGAATAGGTTATAACTTTAAAATTCTATTTTAATAATAAATCAACATTTAAATAAAACGTATTAAACTTAATTATACGTAATACAGCATCTCAAACGTATTTTAAATAAGTATTAGCTCTAGAGAGAATGCTATTTCATTTAATTAACAGGTGATCAGTTGAATAGTACAGTTTCAGGCAAAAGTATAGGAAAAAAACGTGGGCTCGATTATAAATGGGTTGTAATGATCAACGTTATAATGTCAGGATTAATGAGCTCAATTAACGGAAGTATAACTCTAATTTCACTACCTGCCATTTTCAATGGTATTCATATTGACCCGCTCAATTCATTCCAGTATCTCTTGTGGATACTTATGGGATACGGTCTTGTAACAGCAACATTAATGCTTGGTTTCGGGCGTTTGTCGGATATTTATGGTAGGGTAAAGCTGTTTAAGATTGGATTTTTAATATTTACAGTGGGTTCTATCCTTCTCTATTTAACTCCGGGAACCGGTGACATTGGTGCTATAGAGATTATTGCATTCAGGATTATCCAGGCAATAGGTGCTGCATTTTTAATGGCAAATGGTTCAGCGCTACTAACTGATGCTTTCCCTGTCAGCGAGAGAGGTAAAGCATTGGGTATCAATATGGTCGCATTCATGTCAGGACAGTTTATTGGGCTGCTGCTTGGAGGTATCCTTGCAATCTATGACTGGAGATTTGTTTTCCTGGTCAGCGTGCCATTTGGATTATTGGGTACCATCTGGTCGTTCCTTAAACTTAAAGAGATATCCTACAGGGATCCAAATACAAAAATTGATATTATAGGCAATATTGTCTTTGTTGCCTCAATAACAAGCATATTACTTGGAATAACCTACGGTTTAATGCCTTATGGCAATGACGCTATGGGCTGGCATAATCCATGGGTAATTGCATCAATGATTATAGGATTTGCACTGCTTGCGGTGTTCCCATTCATTGAAAACCGTGCTGAAAACCCAATGTTTAGAATGGACCTCTTCAAAATAAAGATGTTCAGCTATGCTAATATAGCTGGTTTCCTGAATGCTATGGGCAGGGGTGGAATGATGTTCATGCTCATTATCCTTTTACAGGGTATCTGGCTGCCTCTTCACGGCTACAGCTATGAATCAACTCCATTTTGGGCAGGGGTATACATGCTGCCTCTTACTTTGGGAGTTGTAGTAATGGGACCTATTTCAGGAATGCTCTCAGATAAATACGGCCCAAGGTGGATTGCAACTCTGGGGATGGTTATTTCAGCAGCTGCATTTTTGGTACTTGCAGCACTTCCATACGACTTCAGTTACCTTGAATTTGGCGCAGCAATATTCATGATGGGTATAGGACAGGGAATGTTCAGTTCACCAAACACTGCATCCATAATGAATTCTGTATCACCAAAGGACAGGGGAGTTGCCTCTGGTATGATAACAACGGTTATAATGACAGCATTTACTGCAAGTATGGCTATGTTCTTCACCATAGTTATTGTGGGAATCACTCAGAAGTTCCCTGGTGCTATGACCTCTTCACTGGCAAGTATTGGTGCGGTACAGCTAGCTCCAGTTTTAAGCAGCATTCCACCAACAGGTGCTCTGTTTTCAGCATTCCTGGGCTTTAACCCTGTAAGCACAATACTCAGCGCATTGCCAACTCAGTTTGTGTCTTCCATACCTCAAGGAACTTTGACAATACTTACAGGCACTACCTGGTTCCCGCAAACACTTGCAGAGGCATTTATGCCCGCTCTTAGAATGTCATTTTATATAGGCGCAGCATTCTGTGCTATAGGGGCGGTATTATCCGGGCTTCGTGGAGCCAATTATGTGCATAAGATGCAGGTAGTTGACGTGAAGTCTGATTCAGGCTTAGGGTCTGAATTAGTGGAAGCTGAGGAAAAATAGTATAAATAAAGCTTTACAAGGCTGAAAAGCTGTAAAAAGAAGTGAAGCCAGATATGGAGAAATTAAATTGGTTTAATTTCTCTCAATTTCTTTTTTTAAATATGCATTATCATGTTTTTAGTCTGGGATTTACAGTCATAATTACATATAGATAATTTCTTGAATGTTTTTGGCGTTTTGACGGTCTTTATTTGGATAATATACGTAATTCATTTGAAATTTTATCCTGTTATTATCTTCTTTTACATTAAATGTTCCTTCCCAATCTGTCTTGATTCCATCTATTTTGAAGTTTCCAAGGAAATTTTGGCCGTTATTTGTGAAGTTACCGTAGCCAGTCCATGCAGCACATGCCATGTTGAATATTCCACTAAATTTTGTATTAAACATGGCTTCTTTTAAATTACCGGATAAAAGACTAGTTATTGTATTATAAGTTATATGTAAGTCATTTAATTGTCCTGTACCATTAAGACCGTTTTTTGTATAGTCAAGCGGACTTTCTGTATTTTCAACGCCAGGAAGTACTATATTGAAATTAAAATTTTTTCCTTGTCCATATATTGTATAAGATCCGCCAAAAGAGCTTCCATTTTGCTGATTTGGAGGTATCCAAACATGGGAAGTATAGTTATAGGGTATGCTGTTGAATGCCATTTCTTCAAAAGTCCCGCTTCCAATTCCATAAGCTAAAAATCCAAAAATAAGAATTAATATTATTAAAAACATTTTCTTGGGAGTCATTTTAATCACAGTTTTTTTATGATTGAATAAAAAATAAAAGAGGTTTATGTTTTTCACTGCTTTTAACACAAGTTATTCATGGGCCATTATACTGCATAATGGGGGTACTGGTATTATGATAATTATATATGTTTTACCATTTTTTGTAACTGTAATTTTACCATTTGAGTTAGCACCGTTTTGATAAACGTTTGATGTTGGTATCTGTAGTGTTGGTTTTTGTACTATAGTTATTGTAACTTTTCCGTTCTTGTCAACGCTTAATGTTTCATGTTCAAAGAGTGGGTCTTGTTTATTAGTTATCTCTGGTGTAAATTGGACTTCATTATCTTTTGTTTTTAGGATAACAGTATCATTGGTTATTGGGGCCCCTGAAATTGTGGGGAGTTGTGATATGTTTAAGTGAGGGTAAAATATATTGTAAAGTGCATCATCTGCACTGGGTTCTCTTGTATTTGACCATCCCTGCATGCTCAGATTCAAGTTAGCTGTACTTCCCACTGCTGGCGAATTAGCCGGCATGAAAAGTCCTTTAGAAGCTAAAATTGTTATCTTTGTTCCTGCAGGTAATTTTTTATCACCATAACCTGCAAGGTTACTTAGATCAATTATTGCGGTTCCATTATGTGGTTTTAGGAATATTTGTGCGTAGAAGTTTTGTACAGTTCCATTTTTTAAGGTTACATTTTCCATAACAACATCTAAATGTAACCATGTGGTTCCATTGTTGTAAAATGCTAATTTGGTAGCACTATCTCCTGCAGCTGTAACTTGTTGTCCTTGAGGTTTCATAATAGTCGTCGCTGCTAAAGCACCTAAAACTATGACAGCTACAAGTGCAATAACTATTATTAATTTTTTTTGATTCATTTTATCACCTAAAGGACCGTTACAATTTTATAAGTCACAATAGCTACAAATACACAGAGAAGTGGCCCTATTGCTACATTAGATCCATTAACAAATGATTTCATTCGTTCGTTTTTATTTGTTTCAGAACTTAAGATTTCTTTAATTGCTAGAAATGTGATCAATGCAATTGCTGCTATCATACTGTAATCCATAACTTGAGTCATAGTTACTGTGGTCATAGTGGCGGTTACGGTCGATATCATATAACACCTCTATTCTTACAATCATAATATTTAGTATTACATGCATATAAATTTTAGTATTAAATTAGTACTATCACAATACTTGTTTATAATTTCAGAAGAATTCAATATATACTAAAGAGTTTAAAAATTCTATTAACTAATTTTTATGAAAAATTGATATTAATAATATCTACTAACTTTACTCAAAGTATATTACTGTGATTTATAACGATAAAACAATAAAAATTTCGCTCATTTTAAAGAAAAAGTAAATTAACTAAGATTATAATTTTAATTTAAAATTAAAGATATTCTAAAATATAACTAATTATAATTAACTTTTTATTTTTTAAATTTAATATGGATGATTCTTTATAATATCTAAAACCAATTAGTTATTTGCCCTTTAAATTCATATCTTTAATTTTATTAAATTCAACAGATTCTGTAGATTTGGAAATAATGATTCCATTTTGGGAATTCATAACTTTATTTATCAATTTGGTCATGGAATCTAGTATTATACCGGTTAAAGCTAAAAATCCTCCCGTTAAAGTCATCATTATGGCCAGTATTGTAGGGGCTAAACTATAAGCTGCTGAGGGTGCGATACTGCTTGCAATGCTGTTGGATGACTTTGCAAGATAATCTCCAAAGAACATCAAGCCTAAAACTATACCAATTAAAGTAATTACAATTCCAGGTAATGCAAAGTAAAATAATGGTCTTTGAAACTGAAAATTATGTATAATTCGAATTAAAACTCCTACTCCATGGCTTACTGGATTTTTAGTGGATCCATCAACGTCGTATCTAACCCCTATTTCAACTTCTTTAATTCGCATCCCTGCATTTGCTGCATCTGTTAACATTTCACTTTCAATACTGAAGTCTTTACAGCTAAATTGGAATACAGGTATTGTGTATCCTGCAAAAGCTCTAAAACCACTTTGGCTGTCAGTGATATCAAGTCCGCTTCCTAAATTGGTAGCTTTATCCAGCACTGCTTGGCCGATGCGCCTGTAAGATGGAGTATCTTTTTTATTTCCGTTGATATATCTGCTGCCGTTTACAATATCGGCTTCCCCAGTTAGGATGGGGGTTATTAGTTTTGGTATTTCTTCAGGATTATGCTGGCCGTCAGAATCTAAAGCTACTATAATTTCTGATCCTTTAGCTGCTTTAAAGCCAGTTTTAAGTGCTGCACCTTTTCCTTTATTGGAGTAATGACGTATTACTCTTGCTCCTGCAAGTTCAGCAATTTCTACAGTATTATCTGTACTGCCGTCATCAACAACAATTACTTCATCTACATATTTTTTAGAACCGAGAATTATGCCGCTTATACATAATTCTTCATTATAAGCAGGCATTACTGCTGTTAATTTTACCATATTATCTACTCGCTTTTTAATTATTTTTATTAGGGTAAATGATCCTATGCAAGTTGTTTTTAGTATGTCTATATTGTTAATTTCATACTTTAATTTATATATTTATTACTAATATATTATTAAATGTTTATGTTTTGTAAAAAAGAGTATCTTTAAAATATAGTCTTTATGGCAGTTCTACTGGTTGAAAAAAATTATATTCTTAATTATGGGGAACAATACCTAACTAAAGACAAATAAATGGTCTTTATTTATATTAAACTATCCTTTTGGGGGATATATTCTGTATTGAATTATTAACATGCCCACTTATTTATTTCTGAGATTATTTAGCTTGTATATTTTTGATATTTATTTCTTCACAATCATTCATTTTTGTCTACTAATTTAATTACAGTAATTTTACACTTTCTATTTTTTAATCTGTTTACTAAATTTGTTCCTATGGATCTTAACACTTCTTTAATAAGTATTTTTTTTGAGTTTTCCTTAATTGGATATCTTATTGTAGTATATTCATCTATTTTTATGACTTGATACTTAGATTAACTTATTACTATTTTTAATACTATTAAAGTAGTTAGTATTATATATTACTTTTATCAAATATAGTACTATCAATAAAATGGACTGTTCAAATTTAATAATGTATTTTAGACTTTAAATTTGAAAAGAGAACCTTAATAAGTTCATTTCTAGATTAAAAATGTTAATTTTAGAAATAATACGTAAAATAATGAAATTTACAATATTAAAAGGTTATTTGTCGTATTTATTGATAATAAATATAAATTAAATCCTTTAAACCTATTTAAATGATTTGTAACCTTAGGGGAAACAATGGAATCAAAATTAAGCCATACAAGTATTATTATAGTGACATATAATCACGAAAATTTTATAAGGGAGTGTTTAGAATCACTAATGATTAATAAAGGTCTTGAAATTATTGTGGTTGATAATGGTTCCAGTGACAGCACTGTAAAAATCATTGAAAAATTTCCATCTGTTAAATTGATAAAAAATGAAAATAAAGGCTATGGAAATGGGGTAAACACTGGAATTAAATACAGTAAACGAAAATATGTTGTAATTTTAAATCCAGATGTGAAAGTTGAAAAAACTTCTATTGAAGAACTTATTAAACCTTTGGAAGGTCAAAGGGAGATAATAACTGTCCCAAAAACGCTGCTTTATGATGGATCAAAGATTAATACTTGTGGAAATATTGAACATTTTACAGGGTTGACATTTACACTTGGTTTGGGAGAAGATAAAACTGCATTTGACAAGCCAAAGTATATTGCAGGATTATCTGGGGTCTGTTTCGCGATTAAAAGGGAACTCTATATGGAAATAGGTGGGTTTGATGAATCATTCTTTTTATACATGGAAGACGCTGAACTTTCGTGGAATATAAGATCGAGAGGTTTAAAAATATTATATTTACCATCTGCGATTATTTATCATGATTATAAATTAATGGTTCCTGCAGAAAAGATATATCATCTTGAAAAGGGCAGGTACATTATTTTAAGAAAATATTTAACCTGGAAAGATTATTTGATGTTTTTGCCATCATTAATAACCACTGAAGTTTTTACTACGTGTTACGCGTTTTTAAAAGGTTTTACTGGAATTGAATATAAATTTAAGGCTATGAAAGAAGGTTTAGGGCGCGATATTGATAAAGTAAAATGTAACCGGAAAGAATTAATTCAATCTTTGGACTGGCAAGTTCCTATTGAGCAGTTAAATTATACACTGATGGATATGTATGTAAAAAAGGTAGGCAATATGATTTATTATATAAATTATATCATCATATTAAAGGTTATATCATTTAGATTTTCAGCTGATATTAAAAATTAAGGCTTATAAATTTTATATAGATACTAAATTAGTTTATAGCTTAATATGAATCAGAAGATTTCTTAAATAAAAAAAATATAAAATGTAGGGGGCTAAAAAATGTCAATTGGAACATTTACTAGAAGAATATTAGGTCCAAAAAATTTTAGGTTAATTGGCAGGACATATAGAAGATTTTTTGTAGATTTAAGTTTATTAGTAAACTGTATCCCTCAACTATCGCCTAAAGATCATCTGCTGGATATAGGTGGAGGTGATGGAGATTTTATAAATCATTTATTCAACAGATATCATGATATCGATGTAACAATGATAGATATTGCTCCATCTATAGGAAACTTCATTGAGCAGGAATTCAGACAAAAAATAACAATTTTACCTAATACAAGTATATTAGATTATGGATCTAGGACTGATAGAAAGAATATCGATGTAATATTAATTAGCGATGTAATTCATCATATTCCTCCTTCAGAAAGAAGAATATTTTTTAATAGTTTACCCAGCATTACATCTAAAAACACTAGAATATTAATTAAGGACATTGAACCAGGTTATTTTAAGTCTTTTCTTTCATATATGTCTGATAGATATTTATCTGGAGATAAAAACGTATCACTTATCAGTCAAGCAGAGATTGTTAAATTAATGAATGAAACATTTCCGTTAATGAATTTTAAAGAAACGGGACTTTTTAATTTTAATAAACCTAATTATTGCTTGATTTTTGAAAAATTGAGTAGTGAATAAATTATATTTTCATTGTAAATATTACAAAGTTGAATTTAAAGAGGAATCTAATATGGAAATAGGAATTATTCCAGACACTGCAGTTAGCGGTATGGGTATTAAAAGATATTCATTAAAATTAATTGAAGGATTGTCAAAAAGGGGTATAGATGATATTGTGGTATATTACTCTTCAAAGAGATTTGAAAACGAATTGATAGATATGGCTACTAATGATCATAATATTTCACCAAAAAAAATACCAGTGTATTTTGGCGATTCTTATTTTGGAATTTCATTTAGAAATTTTTTTCAATTACCCAAAACAATTAATGAATCTAAACTGGAATTAATTCATGATACTTACAGTTTTGGACCTTTTGTAAATTATCCATTTAGAAATAGGTCTAATACTAAAAAAATAATTAATGTTCACGATGTAGGCGTCTATTTATACAAATATTGTTGTAATTATGTAAATCCATTAAATGTCAGGTTATTTTCGAAAATCAGATATGAAAAGATTTTTCCGTTAATATTAAAAAATGTAGATGGAATTGCAGTACCTTCAGAAAATACAAAAAAAGATTTACTTAAATATTTTGATGTTCCGGAATCTAAATTATTTGTAATTAATCATGGAATAGACTTCAACAATTTTCATAAATTGGATTATTCTGAAATTTCAAATTTCAAATGTAAATATATCAATTTTGATAATGATTTGTTGATAGGAACCATAAATTCTGAGCGTAAAATAGATAATATACACATTGTTTTAAAAGTAACCAAAATGTTATCAAAGCATTATAAAAATCTTAAATTGATATTAATCGGAAAAAGCAATAAGTTCGTTGACGAAATGATTCAAAAATTTGATTTAGAGAAAATTGTAATTAAAACAGGTTATATATCTGATAAAGAACTGTGTTTGCTTTACAATGCATTGGACTTATTTATTTTTTTATCTGAATATGAAGGTTTTGGATTCCCTCCTTTGGAATCTATGTCTTGTGGAACTTTAACAGCAGTTTTAAATAAATCATCTCTACCTGAACTTGTTGATGAAGGTGCTGTTACTTTACTTAAAAAAGAACCCAAATACATTTTGGATGAATTAATTTACCTTTTGGAGAATAAAAAAGTTAGGGACAATATAACTAAAAAAGGAATTAAAAGAGCCAAATATTTTACGTGGGATAAATGTATAGACTCTACTGTAAAAATGTACGAAAGTATTTTAACTGTTGATTCAGGGTGTTGACATGAAGTTGTTAAACCCTTTAGAAATGAACGATTGGGATATAAAGACATTTTTTTCAACAATTTTAATATTACAGGTTTTATTTTTAGGATTTTTTCTACTTAACCAATTAGGAATAAATATTCCTATAATAAAAGAAATAACAGCATTAATCAGCATTATTTTTGTTCCAGGCATATTGTTTTTACGAACACTTGGATTGCATAAATTAGGGAGTTTAAAAACTTTATTATTTACAATGGGTTCAAGTTTGTCATTAGTTATGGTAATAGGCTTTCTTCTTAATGTTATATTGCTTAAATTTTTTACAGATCCATTAACACCTACAAATATGATACTAACTTTATTAATTTTACAAATTTCACTATCAATATTAGCTTATATCAATGATAAAAATTATTCTAACCCTTCTTTTATAGAAATACATTATATAAAATCTCCATTTCTCTATCTTTCAATTTTATTGCTTCCTTTAGTTATAATTGGTACATACTGTATAAATCACTTCTCTTTAAATTATTTGATAGAAATTTATATTTTACTGATTCCAGTGCTGGTTTTAGCAGTTGTTTTTGATAAAATTTCCCCTAAATTTTATCCACTTATAATTTTCATGATTTCCCTATCTTTACTATATCATAATTCACTTATATCCAATTATATTTGGGGATGGGATATAATGGGTGAATATAAATTAGCTAATCTGGTAATTACGCAATCATTCTGGGATTATAATGCTCCTATGACTTGTAATGCAATGTTAAGCACCACACTTTTGCCTTCATTTTTTACAAAGGTAGTTGGTCTCAATTTAGTGTGGGTATATAAAATAATTTTTCCCTTAATATTTTCGTTGACTCCGGTTGGGATTTATGAAATAGCGAAGAAATTAACAAGCAAAAAAATAGGATTTTTATCCAGTTTCTTTTTCATGTCATTTTACGTTTTTTTCATTGAAATGTTTCAACTTCCAAGGCAGCAAATAGCGGAACTTTTTTTAATTTTAATTTTAATTTTAATGTTAGAAGAGAAAATTAAGTATAAAATGACTATTTTATTCGTGTTATTCAGTTTCTCAGTTGTGGTGTCACACTATGCCACATCTTATATTGTTATTTTTATATTTTTACTGGCGTTATTAATTTTTAAAGGAATTAAATATTTAAAGTATGTATTGAATAAAAGTTCGTTTCCATTTGTTCAAAATTTAAAAATAATGGACTTTTCAGGTACTTTGAATTATAGATTAAATTTTAATTATTTACTACTTTTTATAGGCATGGCAGTTGTTTGGTATATTTATATTTCCAGTAGCATTAATTTTAACACATTTGTATCTATTTCTGATCATATTATTACTAATTTAAGAGACGAATTTTTATCCACATCTTCTACCCAGAGCATATATCTCATTACTCGTAACCAAACTGTACTTCAAAATATTGAAAAGTATTTAGATATTATATCTCAATTTTGTGTTTTTGCGGGTTTAATTGGTATATTTTTAAAATTTAAAGAATATAAATTTAACAGCACGTATCTGTCCATTGCTTCTGCAGCTTTTTTAGTTGCTGTAGCAGGTATGATTGTTCCTAACTTTGCAAGCACTATAAATACCTCAAGGTTGTATCATATTACTCTAATATTTTTAGCACCATTTTGTGTAATTGGAGGGACTTTATTATTAAAAAAGTTATTCAGACTTAAAAACAGGGATACTGCCTTAAAAATCTTTTCAATTTTTCTTATAGTTTTTTTCCTGTTTAATTCTAAGATTATTTATGAAGTCACAAGTTATGATGCTCCATCTCCAGGTTTGAATCCAAATTATGATTTTCCATTGTTTAATGAAATGGAAGTCTCAGGTGCAAACTGGCTTTCCCAATTTCAAGAAATAAAGTTATATTCTGATATTCCATCTAAAAATGGGACTAAAATGTATAGAGAAACTTATTATTATGCTGATGGTTATAGAAATTTATTACTAACTTCAGAAGGTATTAAAGTCCAAGCAATACCTTCTGATTTTAACTCTATACCCAAAGAATCTTATCTATTTTTAGGGACTAAGAATATAAAAGAAAAGGAAATGCTTTTTTCAAAACCTCCTTTTACCTTTTATTATGAGTCTTCAAATGGATTATTTAATAATAGGAACAAGATTTATGATAATGGAGGTTCGCAAATATTTTATTAATGGAATGTTATTAAGTTGCATAGTTTGATTGAATAGTTTCATAAAAATTGATTTAAATAGCAGAATCATAAATTTTCAAGGAATTTTGAGTTTATATTAACTAAATAAGGGAATACAAAAATGAAACTTTATCACGATGTAAATTGCGATCTATTGTTTAATTAACATTTGAATCTTTACTAAGTATCCAAACCGTTCATTATTCCATTAAAAAATGAATATATGCCTTTTAGGCCTGTTTTATAATATATTAAGTACATTCCTATTTGAAGCCAGAGTCTTAAAGAGAAGAACTGAACTAGAAATATAATATAATGAGTTTTTCTAGCATTTTTTTTCATAAACCAGAACATATTACGCGTGCCATAATAAATTATGTCATTATTTGTACTTGAAGCTGAACCTTTATGCCAGATTTTTGCATTTGGAACATGGACTACATGGTAACCTGCATTCTTTGCTCTAAAACACCAGTCAGTTTCTTCCCAATATAAAAAGTAATCTGTATCTAAAAGTCCAATTTCATTGAATATTTCACATTTTGCAAGTAATGCACATCCCTGTACATAATCCACTGAGGTTATTTCTTTAAATTGTCCATTATCTATTTCATTTAATCCTAAGAATTTTTGATAACCTAATTTGGGATATAATTTAACACCTGCAGATTGTATTTTAGTTTTATCGTTATAGCAGTATACTGTTGGACCTAGAATACCTATGTTATCACAGGAATCTCCTGCTTTTATCAGTTCATTTAAAAAATATTGATCAACGACAGTATCATTATTTAAAAGGAGGATGTATCTTTGGTTCAAGTTATCAAGTGCGTATTTTATCCCAATATTGTTTCCTTCTGCAAAACCATAATTTTTATCATTTTTTATTAGGATGAGTTTCCTATTTGAAGGTAAATTAGAAAATTCATCTATGATTTTTACAGTTTCTGATTTTGTTTTAGTAATTTCCAATATATGTAGAGGTTTATTAGTGGGATTATATTCAAAAAAATCAGATTTTAATTTTGATTTTCCTTCACAATATTCTTTAATTTGTTTAATGGAATCATTGGAAGAATTATTATCTACAATAATCACATTATAATGGGGATAATCTATCTGGTAAAGAGACTCTAGACATTCTACAGTATCTTTCCAACCATTCCAGTTGAGAATAATTATTGTAATATTTAGAGTTTTATTATCTAACATTATATTGTCACCTTTATTTTTTTTATTGTTAATACTTTATTATAATATAATATATCTAATTTTTTATTTATAAAATAAATTAAATTTTTATTTTAAGAAAATGCACTGATCAATGTTTTTATTTAAAATATGAACTGTAGAATTAGTTAAAGAATCATTAATAATTTTTTTTATATTTTAATAGTATTATTAATAATCTTAATAGAGTTAAAGATGAAATAAATGCCTTTAAATTCTATTCACTATCATTACAATTGTTTATTTTGAAAGTTCTAAAAAATACTGCAAACTAAAAACTCTTAGAAAATAATAGATATTAATACTATTAAATTTATAAATATTACACATGTACAGTCTGGAAGAAATATATAATATCTTAAAGAATGAAAAAATTGATTTTGTAGCTACAGCTATTTCACATTGGCATGCAGTTGGCGTTGATACAGTTATTTACGATATTGTGAAGCGTAATAACGGTATAAAGCCAAATGGGTTAATTTTTATTCTTGAACATGAGGTTAGTGGTTTTGTTATTGGGGAGAAAGACTTTGTTTGCGAAGGGTTTGCAAATGTTAAATTTATTTTTTTAAGTTTACATGATCGTGAATCAGGAATTTATTCAAAAATTGGTTTTTTAAAAATTTTATTTAAAAAAATAAATTTTAAAAACAATAATAAGAGAATAATATGTTTAATTAGTCCTTTTAGTCCTTCAACAGATCTTATTAAAATGGTTTTTATGAAAGACCTGTATACAACATATTATATTAAATTAATCCTCATAGATGAAGGATTTGGGACTTATGTACCACAAAAACTTTTTGAAGCTTCTTTAAAAAGGGGATCATTAAATGAAACAGTTAGAAAAGTCCAAATAAATAGGGTTGTATCTATTATAATAAGAAGAAGTTTTATAAAACTTATTATACGAAATATGCCCCTTGAAAAAAGATTTATTTTTAATCAAGAGAAAGATTATGAGATTAATACTGAATTGATAAATTCTTATAAAAAGATATTCGAATTTAGAAAAAAGAATTTTGAATTAACTCATAAAAATTCAGTAGTTTTGTTGACAGGAACTTTTTCAGAGCACTTTCAAATGTCTATACAAAATGAAATTGAATTGATGAAATCATTGATTAAAATTTTGAATCAAGAAGGGTACTATGTTCTATTAAAAGCACATCCAAGGGAAACAATTGGTAAATATGATGATGTATTGAAAGATTACGATGTTAAACAGTTAGATAACGATTTTCCTGTAGAAGATTTATTCATTAATATTGATCCGGTTTATGTGATTGGATTTATAAGCACAGCTTTGATAAATGCTAAACTGTTTTATGATATGGACGTGGTAAGTGTCGCTGATTTGTCATTGGAGTATTCTGATAGTGGTATATTAAAATCCCAAATGGATGAATTTAAAAAAGTAACAAGCAGTTTTATTAAATTTACCACTAATATGGGAGAATTAAAACAGATATTAAAAGGGAATTAACTATGATTTATCATTAACTATTTAAAAAATTGAATTTTTTCTTAGTTATATTTCTAGAAGTAATAATATTCCTGAATAAATAATTAACTTATTAAATCATCATAATCCTGCTTAAAATTCTACTGGATTTATTATAACTATTGAAATTGACATTGTGCTGGACAAAGATGATTTTAATGATAAATCAAAATTCAAATAACATAGATTTTTAGAATTAATCCCAAACTGTAAATGTGAAACTGTAATTTATTAATATTGTAATGGTTGCAGCTATAGTTCCAAATTGTTTAACAAGAAAAAAAATTCAAAATTAATTTATTATTATGACAATTATCCATATTTGATCAATAAGTTTTTGTCTTTTTTAGTATGAATATAAGATTAGTTAAGAATATATCCTTATTTTTTTGATATGTTCTAAAAAAATTGAATTAATTGAACTAAAATATCTTGTAATTGCTATTAATGATAATATCATTGTAATTAATATTCAATTGAATAATGTGTCTGCAATATCTGAAAATAGGAACAATACATGATATAATTATACTTAAGATAGTTATTAAAGTAATAGTGTAAAGATTTTTGGTTTTTTTCTTTTTTGTTGATGCAAAATATTTAACCGTGGTTAGGGTAATCCAAGTGCTGCAAGTAACTTTACTGGCCTGCAATTGCATTAATTTGGATTCATATTCTTGAGTAGAATGATTTAGATAAAATGGGCAATAATTTCATTTAGGATAGTGTAATCTAATTAACTATTTATTGTACAAAAGTTTATATTCATTTGGATGTATCATTTAACTTTTAATTTATAATTTAACAGTTTTTTAAATGATTTCACTTGTTTAATTAAAGAAAAAATAAACGCTTCTATTTTGGATTCTATAAAGAAAAATAATAATCCTATAATTAGAACAATTGTTATATTTCCTATCAGTGCAAATACTCCATAATAAAATGTATCATTATATAAACTGTAATTACTTAAAACCACAGTTAAAGACAATCCTGCTCCAAAGAATACTATTTGTATCAAAAAAATATGGTATGATGCTTTACCTATTAAACTAAGGATATTCATGATATGTCCCTTTGAAGTTGAAGGTAAATATTTAATTCCAATGACACAAAGAATAAGTGGATAAAAAAAGGAAAATACTGTTTGTGGCTGCCATGAACTTGGAAAATATGGGAAACTCCATGATAAGGCTGAAACTCCCACCATATATGCGATACTTGCAATTAACCCGGTTAAAACGGTTCTTTTCATGATAAATAATTTGAGATCAGCTGGTTCAAAATTATCTACTAACCACATTCCTAATGTAATTAAAAATAGATATCTAAAGATACACGCTTTATATAAATATGAATTATCAATTAAAATTTGATTTGCCAATACCTCAAAGGCAAAAGTGAGAATAAAGCTTATTATTAATAAGTATTTAGAATTATAGTTGTACAACTTGTATAAAATTGGAAATATTAAAACAAATTGGATTAATATGGATACGAAATAATTACCTGGGCCTGATACAGGTAGATAGCCTGTGAATGTTAATATGCCTAGGTATATTATTTTGTTACTTAAAATCCCTAAAACTAGGGATAATATCCCCAATATGATTAATGGACATGCTACCCTTTCAAACCTATTTTTTAAGTATGGAGGATATATATTAATTAAAACTTGATAGTTGTGTCTTTTAAAAGACATTAATGTATTGGTACCCATTAAAACAAGAAAAATAGGGACTGCTTGGTAAATACTAAATACAGATATTGGATTTGTTACTGTATTGGATGGTATTGTATGAAGAATAATAACTGATATTATTGCTAAAGCTTTCAAAAAGTCTATTTGAGCGTAATATTTAGATTTATTCATACAATCACTAAAAAATTATTTACATACTAATTATATATATTAATGTATTAATATTTGCTGATTTAATTAGATTAGTAAGTTATTAACATCACAAATAACAAGTACGTATAATATGAATATCTTAGCAATTATTTCAGCTAAGAGCAGTATTAAGAGAATTCCAGGAAAAACATATGTGAACTATGTGGCAAACCTTTGATAGCATGGACTATTAACCACGCTAAAACAGCAAACATATTGATAAAATCATTGTAAGCACTGAATAGCTAATATTTCAAATTATGTGATGTAGTTCGTTTTTTAGGTTAAAGAATCAGAAGGATGATTCACACTCATTAATTTGATTATACCTGCAATTGGTTAGTTATCTGGATAAATGTTATGTATTCCAAAATTAGTAAGTTATAAAACTAATTATGATAAATGGAGTATTAAAATTCATTATTAAAAAAAAATAATGAATTTAGAAACACAAATAAAAAAATAACTAAGTATAGTTATATATTTTAATTATAAAAGTTTATATATATCTTTATTTATTAAAATAAGTAAATAATATCCGTATTATAATAAATATATTTTTTAAATTTAGTTTTACATTTTTAAAATGTTTATTAATTATTTATTTTTTTATCTAATACTTTATTTTATTTTTATATTATCAAATTTAGTATTATTCATTCTAAATAATTCAGTTTTCAATAATAATAACTTTTATATATAATATAATACAATAATATTAGATACACACTAAAAAGGGAGCTAATAATGATAGAAGAATCATTCTTTAATTTTTATAGTGGTAAAACGATTCTTGTAACTGGTGGCGCGGGTTCTATTGGTAGTGAAATTGTCAGAAATCTTCTAGAACTTGATCCTAAAGCTATCCGTGTTTTAGATAATAATGAAACAGGCTTATTTGAATTGGAACAGGAGTTAAATTCAGACAAAATCAGAACATTAATTGGGGATATACGGGATAAAGAAAGGTTAATGCGAGCTTTTGAGGGGGTTGATATAATATTCCATGCTGCTGCATTAAAACATGTTCCTTTATGTGAGTATAACCCATTTGATGCTGTTAAAACAAATGTTATAGGTACTCAAAATGTATTAGATGCAGCTTTAGACCAAAACGTTGGTAAAGCAATAGTTATTAGCACAGATAAAACAGTTAATCCGGTTAATGTTATGGGTGCAACAAAACTTTTAGCAGAACGGCTTACGATTTCTGCAAATTATTATAAAGGCGATAAAAAAACTGTATTTTCGTGTGTAAGGTTTGGAAATGTTCTTGATTCAAGGGGTTCTGTTGTGCCAATTTTTAAAAATCAAATAAAAAATGGAGGCCCTGTAACTATCACTGATTATGAAATGACCCGTTTTGTAATGGGAATACCTCAAGCTGTAGGGTTAATTATTAAAGCAGGAGTAATTGCTGAAGGTAACGAAATATTTATCCTTAAAATGCCGGCAGTTAACATTATTGACCTTGCCAAAGCTATGATAGATGAATTAAGTCCGATATATGGTTACAAACCTGAAGAAATTAAAATAGAAATTATAGGAAAACGCCTGGGAGAAAAACTGTTTGAAGAATTAATGAATGAAGATGAACTTGATTATGTTATGGATAATGGAGATTTATATATTTTAAATTCTGAAAGAGTCCTCAAAAAGCCTGAAATCCATTATAATTCTAATAATGCATTAAAATTGAATAAAAAACAGATTAAAGATGTATTAAAAAATTATTGCATTTAATTTAATATCATTATTTTTAATCATTTCATGGAATTGAATATATTGTAAGAACCTGGAAAATTAAAGCCATAAATGTATCATGGCATATGGATTAATATACAAATTGCAGGAAAAAGCTTTATTGATATTTACTCAAAAGGATACGTGAAGGTTTACTTACCCAAGAAAAATTTTTAAAAATTGAAAACATAAAATACAATACATTTTGATGATATAAAGCGTTTATTAAAAAAGTAGGGATAAATGAAGAAGAAAGTGAATATTTTATAAAAAAATGTTTTCTAAGGGTATAGTTTACTCATTTGATATCATTTTAAAAGGTAGTGTGTATTACTTAATTTTATATCATAGGTCTATATAGCGAATGTTTCTTCTGAAATTTATTTAATAATGTGAATTTACAGTATGCATTATTATTTGATGTTTTATACGTGTCTTTTTATTTAAAAATTGAGCAATAAAGAACTTCTTTTTTATTAACTCATTTTCTACTGGAAAATTTTATATATTCATTAATCACAAATATGATGTAAGTACTAACATTATAATGGTGAATCAATGGACAAAAAAGGATCCAAAACAGCACTTAAAACAGAGATAACTCATTATGGTATAAAAGAGGAATCCTTTTTAAAAGAGCTGAAAATGTCAGATATTGAAAGTCAAGAAAGGGAAATTCGCGTTAGAAAGATAATAACTGACCTTGAAGATAAACAAATAAAGTTTAAATGGTTCAAAAAAGAAGTATTGATACTTACTATATATTTAATGGCCATAATTGCTGCAGAAATCGTAACTGCCCATTACAGTGTGGAATATGGTCTTATAATGCATACTATTATTCTTTCTGCTCTTTTAATTAATTCTTCTGTTACTCATTCCACTAAATTTTCGTATCTTCTCCGTTCTATGATGATTTTACCAATGATTAGAATAATAGGACTTACTATACCTCTTATGCAGGTGAGTGAACTTTACTGGTTCCCTGTTATAGCAATTCCATTGTTTGCTGCATCATTTGTACTTATGAGGTCCCAAAAGCTCACCCGAAAAAATGTAGGGCTAGTTTTAGGTAATATTCCTGTTCAATTGGCCATTGCGTTAAGTGGAGTTGTTTTGGGGTTTATTGAGTATTTGATACTGAAACCTCAGCCGTTGATTTCTTCACTTAATTTAGAAACAGTTTTATTTGCAAGTATGATCCTTATAGTGTCTACTGGGTTTGCAGAAGAACTGCTGTTTAGGGGGATACTTCAAAAAAATGCAGAAAAAATACTTGGAAATATATGGGGATTGCTGTATGTTTCAATACTCTTTACTGCCCTTCACATAGGATGGAATTCAACTTTGGATCTTATATTTGTGTTCAGTGTAGCTTTATTCTATGGTTACACATTCCAGAAAACAGGAAGCTTATTTGGGATTACATTTTCCCACGGAATTTCTAACACCTTTTTATTTTTGGTAATGCCTTTTATATTTCCAATTTTAATGCCGTATATAAATTCAGTTCTATAAAATTAAAAATAGGTGAATGTGTTCTATTTTACATATAATATGTTTTTTTAACTTCTTTAATGTTATTTGGAGCCTTACTGCCGTTAGGATACCATATGTAATCTGTTTTTAATGCTATCTGGTTATTTTTAGGGATGAGATTAAATTTTCCTTCCCAGTTTGAAATTGGGCCGTTTATTTTAAAGTTTCCAAGAAAATCCTTGCCGTTGTTTGTGAAATTACCGTAACCCGTCCAGGCAGCACATGTCATGGTAAAGTTACCGTCAACTCTGGTGTTAAAAAGAGCATTTTTAAAATTACCTGATAAAAGCGATATAATGGTACCATATGTTATATCAATGTTATTTATCTTTCCTGTACCGTTAAGTCCATCTGAGGTATAATCAAGGGGACTTTCATGATCTTCAGCTCCTGGAAGTACTATACGGAAATTAAAATCGCGCCCTTTCCCATATATTTTATAATAACCTCCAATAGGAGCTTCATTGGAATGATTAGGCGGGATTGAAAGGTAAGATGTGTAATTGTAGGGTATTTGATCAAATAACAAACTCTCAAGGGCACTGCTTGCAATCCCTAAAAGTAAAAATCCAGATATAAAAGCTGCAATAAACAGGTATGAGTTTCTGGTCATGGTATCACAGTTTATAAGTTTAGTTAATTTTGTTATCAAATAAAAAATGCCCCAAAAGCTGTATTTGGGGCTACAAAACTTTTTTGGTACTCAAATTGAAGTTTGGTAAAAAATATCTTTTTATGTATTTTGACATTTCTGTATGTTTTTCCATCCATCGACGCTGCTAATTCTGTTTATTTGCTTAAAGTGGCAGTACTATACGTAATCTAGGTGTACTTGCTACTACGGGTCCTGTTAACGGTGCTTGGGCAGTTACTCCTGGCGTGCTTGCGACAGCTGTGCCGTTTGTCGGTGCTTGGGCACTTGCTCCTCCAGCATTTGCACAGAGTGGCACTGCTGCTGTTCCACCTAATGAGACCCCTCCACCAGTATTGATACTAAATGATGTGTCGTTAACTACTACTGTGTTTCTTGGTGTAACAACAACTGGATCGGCGGCACTGGTACTTGGTGTAAGTGCTGCTAAATATTTGCCCCCCTGTGATGGATCTGCAGTTGCGGTTACTTTGTTGTCTGTAACACCTTGAGGAACCTGTGCTGTAGGTACATTAGGAACAGTGTATGTTTTCAACTGCACATTAGTCCCAGCTGGGAGTGATTGATTGTTTAAACCTGCAAGACTGCTTAAATCAACAGTTGCAGTTCCCTGTGGCTTAACCCATAAGTCTGCATAGATTTTTTTAACTGATCCATCTACATCAGTTATATCAAAGGCTGCGACAACATGTTTCCAGGAGTTTCCATGGTTTTCAAATGCAACGCTTGTGGCTTCAGTAGGTATGGCGGTATTCTGTTGGGTTTGAGGGGTATTTGCGTATACAATTCCTCCCATTACTACTACAACCATTATCATAATGGTTAGTCCTGTTCTTTTTTCCATACAAAATACCTCCTAAATTACTGCCACCACTTTAGAGGCTACAAGGGATACAAATACCATCAACAATGGAACAATTGCGACATTACTTCCTTCTACAAAGGATTTTACCCGCTTATTTTTGCGTGATTCAGTGTTTAAGATCTCTTTAAAGGCTAGAAATGCTATGAGTGCAATTACTGCTATTATGCTATAGGTCATTACTTGCGTCATAGCTACTGCTGTTGTTGTGGCTGTTACGGTCGATATCATATAACACCTCCGTTATTACAGTAATACTATTTATTATTATAACTTTATATACTTTAGTGTTTACTTACTAACAAGGCAGTATTTTACAGTGATTTTTGGACGATTTATTATGGTTTAGAGAATTTAAAATTACTATTAACTAAATTTTGTACTAAATTTGTACTAATACCACATAACGACATAAATTAATAATTATTAGGTTTTTAATTTTCTACAAAGCTGTAAAAATGAATTAATAAATTAAATAAATGTATTTAGTGATTATTTGATTTAATAAAATTAATAGAAATATTTTTAAACAATATCTGTTTTTATAACAAATTTAATCTTATTTACTTTTTATATTGGTCTTCTTAAGTTTATTAAAATCTATACCTTCTGCAGATTTAGAAATACTAGCTCCATTTTGAGAACTGATTATAATTCGATCTATCATTTTTCCCATTGAATCTAAGAGAATACCGGTTAATACTAAAAATCCGCCGATTAGTGTCATCATTATTGCAAGGATTGTGGGGGCTAAACCATAAGATGCGGAAGGTGTTATGTTGCCTGCAATATTGGATGACATGTAATTACCAAAAAACATGAGACATAAAATTATGCCTGCTAAAGTAACTATGGTACCGGGTAGTGCAAAGTAAAACAGCGGCCTTTGAAACTGTAAATCATTTATAACTTTGATTAAAACACCTACTCCATGGTTTATAGGATTTTTTGTAGAACTATCAGTATCATATCTAACTCCTATTTCGACTTCTTTAACCCTCAGACCAACATTCGAGGCATCTGTTAACATTTCACTTTCTATACCAAAATCTGTGCAGCTGAACCTGAAAGCAGGTATGGTATATCTTGCAAAGGCTCTAAAACCGCTTTGGCTGTCAGTACTATTAAGCCCGCTACCTAAATTAGTAATTTTATCAAGTATTGACTGGCCTATTCGTCTGTAAGAAGGAGTATCTTTTTTATTCCCATTGATATATCTGCTGCCGTTTACTATGTCTGCTTCCCCGTTTATAATTGGGGTTATTAATTTTGGTATTTCTTTGGGGTTGTGCTGTCCATCAGAATCTAAAGTTACTATGATTTCTGATTCTTTGGCTGCTTCAAAACCAGTTTTTAATGCTGCACCTTTCCCTTTATTAGAAAAATGGCTTATTACTTGAGCTCCTGCAAGTTTAGCGATTTTTGCAGTATTGTCGGTACTGCCGTCGTCAACAACAATTACTTTATCCACATATTTTTTGGAACAGAGAATTACACTGCTTATGCATAATTCTTCATTATAGGCCGGTAATATTGCTGTTATTTTTGCCATAATATCTACTCATTTTTTTGACTAAACTATTAATCTGAATAACACATTTCAGTTTGTATGAATTTTACGTTAGTGTGTAATTTCATACTTTACTATATTATTTTATTATTATTTCCTATTAAATCTTTAGGTTTGTAAAAAAGTCTTATTTTTTAACTAAGTGTATTATTTTCAGTAAAATTTATATGAAATGTGATAGTAAGTAATAATGTACTTACTTAACTTACCAAATTTTCTTAAATTGGCAGGAGTATCTAGTGGAAACATTAAAGGGATCTAAATGTAATTCAAAGGGGTTTAAAGACAATTATTCCTATAAATTTCTAAAATATCATTTTGAGTACTAATTTATACTAAAAATAGGAGTAAATGGTGATTTAGAGAATTTATATACCATATATTGTATATTTTGAATTTATTAGGTGTTTAAAATGAGTATTAGTAGATCAAATAGTTATATGCGATATAAAACGGCTTATTTGGTGATATTGTGCTTATATTAGTCTTAATTTTATACTTTTTATCATTTTTAATTATATGGCAGTTTGTTGGATACCCTACATTAATGGCCATAATTGCACGTAGAAATAACCCTAAAGCTAAAGATTACTCTTACCATCCATTTGTATCAATTATAGTTCCAACCTACAATGAAGAAAATGTAATTGGTGAGAGAATCAAAAATTTGAACCGTTTAAACTATATGGATGATAATTATGAGATTATTGTGGTGGATTCAGGTTCTAATGACCATACTAAAGATATAGTGAGAAGAAAAATAAAAGAAAATGCAGGAAGGCCTGAATTAAAACTGTTAATCGAGAAAGAAAGAAAAGGAAAAGCATCAGCCATAAATTATGGTAAAAGACATTCAAAGGGAAATATAATCCTTGTAACAGATGCAAATTCAATTTTTAATAAAAATGTACTCAAAGAGATAGTCCCTCATTTTAAAAATCCTAAAATTGGAGCAGTTGGGGGGATGTACTGTATAACTAACAATTTGAAAAATTCAATAACACAGTCTGAATCATTTTATTGGGATTTAGAAATTATTATGCGGCTTGGTGAATCAAAAATAGATTCCGCATGTTTATTCCATGGGGAAATAAATGCATGGCGTAAAAATATAGTAAATGCAGATACTCAGGCCCTTTCGGAAGATTTAGACATGTGCATTGCCATTCGAAAAAAAGGTTACAAAATAGAATATGAACCTGAAGCAGTAGTATATGAGCCGTCAGCGACAAACTTATCAGATCAAATTAAACAGAGAAAAAGGACAAGTATCGGTACTATACAAAATATATTTAAATATCACAGCTATTTTTTCTTACCGCGGGATATATACACCCTTCTAACTTTTCCATCACATAAAACATTAGCAGTAATGTCTCCTTTTATATTTATTTTAATTTTAGCATGTTATGCTATTATATCTGTATTGGGCATGCTTGAGGTGATCATAACACATCTTTTAGTAACTTTATCTTTGTTTATATTCTTATTTATCCTTTTAATGAATTTAAAATCCAAAATAATCCAAAACGACTCAATTTCTAAGTTTAAAATTAAAAAAATTTTCCATATTATTCATTACGTTATTTTAAACGAATTTTTACTGCTTTTGGCATGGAAAGATTTCATTAAGGGGAGATACAGCGTATTTTGGGAAAAAGCTGCTTCAACCAGGGAGTGATTAAATGAATATCTATTTGTTAAACCCGCCTTTTTCATTAAACGGTCAAGAAATAAAAAAGTTTTTTAGATGCACACGATGGCAAGGAGGTGTAACAAGAGGGGGAACTTACTGGTATCCTATATGGTTAGCTTATGCTGCTGGTTTGCTGGAAAAAGAGAATCATAATGTTAGATTAGTGGATGCCCCTGCTCAAGACTGGAATTACAATGCGGTTTTGAAGGATATTAAAAGATTTAAACCAGAAATAATAGTTATTGATTCAAATTTTGCCAGTTTAAGAAATGATATATCAGTTGCAAATGAATTGAAAGAACTAACAGGTTCAAAAACTATACTGGTTGGACCTCCAGCTTCCCAGTTTCCAGATGAAATTCTAAAAAAAGGGATAGATATAGTAGCTAAGTTTGAATATGATTTTACACTGAGGAATATAGTTGATTGTATTGAAAATGGTAATAATCTAGGGGAAGTTAAGGGAATTGCCTACAATAATGAAGGTAATATAATTAACACACCCATTAGACCTTTTATAACTTCTGAAGAACTTGATAAGCTCCCTTTTGTTTCTAAGGTTTACAAAGATCATACAGGTATCAAGGACTATTTCTTAACCCATACCCTGTATCCTATGGTTCAAATTTTCACAGGTAGAGGTTGTCCTAATCAATGCACGTTTTGCTCATGGCCAAAAACATTAATGGGTAGAGATTATAGGGTTAGAAGTGTAGAAAATATAGTTGATGAATTTGAATTTATAATTAAGGAATTACCAGATGTAAGGGAAGTTTTTATTGAAGATGATACATTTACTATTAAAAAAAGTAGGATTTATGAATTTTGCCAGGAGATGAAAAATCGAGGACTTGACATTACATGGTCATGTAATTCCCGGGTAAATCTTGACTATAAAACAATGAAAATGATGAAAAATTCAGGTTGCAGACTTTTAGATGTCGGTTTTGAGTCCGGAGATAACAGGATATTGAAAAATATAAAGAAAGGAATAAATACAGAAGAATCTCTAATTTTTATGAGATCTGCTAGAAAGGCAGGGCTTCTTGTACTTGCAGACTTTATTTTTGGCTTACCTGGAGAAACTAAGGAGACAGCAGAAAAAACTATAAATTTTGTAAAGAAAATGCAGCCAAACATGGTACAGTTTGCAGTGGCCACCCCCATACCCGGAACTGAATTTTATGATTGGGTTTTAGACAATCAATACTGCCTTATAGATGATTTAAACGATTCAATTGATGAAAATGGATTTCAAAAATGTATCATATCATATCCTGAATTTACTAAAGAAGATATCGAATTTTATGTGAATAAAGCTCTCAAAGAGTATTATTTAAGCTTTTTTTATATACCTACCGCTTTAAGAACTATTTTAAGGAAAAATGGATTCCATGAGTTAAAAACTATGGTCAAATCGGCTAAGATATTCCTTGAATATATAAATATGGGGGAAAATAAAGATGAAAAATCAAAATCAGGTATGGAGTAACTACTGGAGTAAAAAAAGGTCTTTTCTAAAATTAACTGAGTATACACCCACATATATAAACCTTAAAAGATACTTCCGCTCTTTAGATATACCTAAAGATGCTAAAATACTGGATGCGGGATGTGGAACTGGTAAATTAGCTTCATTTTGGACAAATGAAGGATATGATGTTATTGGAATTGATCTAAGTGATGAAGCTCTTGAAATCACTGGAAAAAAAGGAGTAAAAACATGTAAGGCAGATATCTTGGAAGGCCTATCATTTGAAGATAATTATTTTGATCTGGTTTATTCAGATGGGCTTTTGGAACATTTTGAAGACCCTGAACCTGTTTTGAGGGAGTTATTTAGAGTTAGTAATGCGTATATCCTAACGTTGGTTCCTAGAATTGAATTATATTCTCAAATAATGCAGTTTGTCCTTAAACCTCCAAAGGAATACAAAAGGGCAGATTCTGAATGGATAAATATTCATGAAAGATTAAAACCAGGAATTATACATTCTAAAGCTATTAAATTTGGAGTTTTATCAATACTCTGTGGAATAACCTGAGATGAGTGGTGGATAAATGGAAAATAAACTACATGTATTTTTAATCACTTATCCCTTTCTTTCAAGGTATCCTAATTATTATATAGTTATGGATAAGTATATCTGTATATTTTCTTCTATCTTTAACAGATTATATGTAATTTTAGGAAGTGTTTACTGCCCAAAATGTGATAAAAATGTTGAAATAAGATATTGTGGTTGTTTTAAACCAGGAAAAAACGTATTTAATTTTTTAATACAGCACATTCTGGCCGAAATAAAAACTGTTATAATGCTTCTAAAAGATAGAAATGAATATGATTTAGTTATATTTCTGGCAGGGGAACCAATTTTATCCGCGTTTATGTCTAAATTACTTAAAAAAGAAATAATTTTTTTACCGCAAACCTCTGCTCCTGCTGGCGTTAAAAATGCTCATGGAAAAAATTCCAAAGTATTGGGAAATCTTTTTTATATATTCTATAAATTATTTGAAGGAATGAATTTCTATTTATCAGATAAAATAGTGTTAAATTCTCCTAAAATAGCAGAAAATTTGCATTTAGATATTAAAACAGATAAAATTATATTAAATAACCCTATTTTTGTTGATACGGCGCGTTTTAGAATTCAAAAAAAATATGATCAACGTAATGATCTGATTGGTTATATAGGCCGTTTAAGCAGTGAAAAAGGAATAATTAATTTTTTGAAGGCAGTGAAGTACATTTCTGATGATTATAAAGACTTGAATTTCTTTATAGGTGGGGATGGTCCGCTTAAAAGTGAAGTAGTTAATTTTGTTGCTGATAATAATCTGGATAAAGTGAAATTTAGTGGATGGATATCCCATGAAGATTTACCTGAATATTTAAATGAACTTAAATTATTAGTTATCCCGTCGTATATAGAGGGACTGCCAAATATAATGCTTGAAGCTATGGCCTGCGGCACTCCTGTTATTATAACTCCTGTTGGGGGAGTTTTAGATGTTGTAACTGATGAAAAGACGGGATTTATTATGCAAGACAATTCCCCAGACTGTATTGAAAAAAATATTATTAGAGCACTAAATTTTCAGGATATAAATAAAATAGTGCTAAATTCAAGAAAATTAATTGAAGATAAATACAGTTTTAAGACAGCTTTAGAAAGGTTTAAACTGGCTTTGGAGGGTTAAAATGTTAAAAATACCACCAAATAGATGGTTTTATTATTTAATATCAGTTGTAATATTAACAAATATCCTCATCTTTTCTGATAAATTTTTTCTTTACTCAAGTATAGATATAACAATATTAAGGCAAATACTCGCATTTTTATGCTTTTCTATAATTCCAGGTCTATCAATACTGTATATTCTTCAAGTCAATAACTTAAATTTTTTAAAGAAATTTTTGTTATCAGTTGGATTGAGCATTTGCTTTTTAATTTTTGCGGGTGTCCTTATAAATATGGCTTATTTAGCTGTAGGTATCCAAAAACCTTTATCGACTATACATTTAACACTCTCATTATCAATTATTGTGTTAATAATGTTAATTGCAGGTTATAAAATAAATAAAGAATCATTTGCCGTTAATTTAGAACTAAATTTTAACAACAGCTACAAATTTACTGTACTTCTTCCATTGATCTTCCCTTTTTTAGCCGTGCTGGGGACTTATGTTATGGGCCATTTTGGAAGCAATTTACTGCTGTTATTTTTAATATTTCTTATTGCAGCTTATATCATGATTTTAGCATATTTAAAAAATAATATATCTGGAAATACTTATCCTATAGCTCTTTTAATGATTAGTATTTCTCTACTGTTTGTCCATAGCTTAACTTCTAATTATATACTGGGAAGGGATGTTTACAGTGAATATTTTGCTTTTCAAATGGTTTTAAAAAACTTATCCTGGAATATTGCAAACTATAGGTCGGTTCTTACAGCTTGTTTAAGTTCCTCTCTTTTACCAACTATCTATGGCGTATTATTGAACATTAACAGCCCTTATATCTTCAAACTTGTTTATCCTTTGCTGTTTTCTATAACTCCCCTTGCAGTATTTTCTATTTCAAAAAAGTATTTAAACAATCAATATGCGTTTTTTGCAGCTTTATATTTTGTTTTTCAGCTGCCCTTTATTGACGAAAGCCAGAGTATGATGAGGCAGATCATTGCAATGGTTTTGTTTTCTTTAGCATTAATGATATTTTTAGAAAAAGAATTAGTTAATAGAAACAATGGGAAGATCATTTTTATATTGTTGATGTTTGGAGTTGTAGTTTCTCATTATACATCAGCTTATATATTTTTAATTTTATTTTCAATACTTTTTTTATTTAATTATGTTAAATTTGGATTATTTAGGGATATAAAAACAAATTTGAGCTTAACTTTAATTATTTTAATGTTTGTTTTCATATTCTTCTGGTACAGCCAATTAAATGCCAGTTTTAACAGCACGATTGTGGTTATCAATGACACTTTTAAGAACTTAATTAATTTCTTTGATATCGAAGCTAGAGATCAGTCTGTACTTATTACTATGGGACAGGGCATATCAAACATAGCGGAAATGATAAGGATATACACCTACGATTTAACATTTATTTTCATTGCATTAGGTGCCATTTATTCTTTTTTTAAGTGTAGAAAAAAATTAGACAGTGAATTTACTATTTTAGGAATTGTATGTATAGCTTTAATAGTATCTTTTGCAGTGCTACCATATATAAATTCTAAATATGGTAATGCCAGACTATTTTTGCAGGTTACAGTTATTATAGCGCCTTTTCTGGTTATTGGATTGATAGCTACTGCCAAAAAAATTAAGTTAAAACATGTTTCTTATTTAATTTTACCATTATTGCTACTGCAGTTATTCAATGTTACATTTGTAACGGATCAACTACTTGGAATTCATACATCTGTAGATTTAAACAATAATGGGGATAGATATAATGAGTTTTATATCCATGATTCTGAAGTAAGTTCTGCAAGATGGTTATTTAATGAAAATAAAGAACGCAGTGAAGTATATTCAACTAACACTTCAATTTATGCACCTTATAAGATTTATTCAGATTATTTTGGGACAAAGAGACTCAGTTGGGGATATTTATATAATGTTCACTATTTTAGTTTTACTTTTGATTCTATAAATGCTTCATTAATCCCGAATCAGGAATATTATGTCTATTTATGGAATTATAATACTGAAAAAAATGAAATATATTACAGGTCCTTCAATAAATTAGAGCAGGGAAATTTAGGCATATATGGCTACTTATTTAAAAACTCAGAAAAAATTTATGATAATGGCTTCTCGGATATTTATTATCACAGGGGAGAATAAAATGAAGATTATTTTTGTCCATAACACTGCTATGCCATATAGAATGCCATTTTTTAAAGAATTAAGTGAAAGATATGATATTAAATTTATTTTTACGCAGTTCCAAAGGTCTTTCAAGAGAAGAGGAATGGCTATACCTGAAATCAGGGAATTGAAAAATTCAGACTATAAAATCTTGGATAATCGATTTCCTATGGAAAATGCTTTAAGATTACTCTTTATATTGTTAACTAATGATTTTGATATTGTTGTAGGTAGTATAGATTATATACCTCCTTCAGCGTTAGTTATAAATTTTCTATGTTTCTTTATTGGGAAGTTAAAGGGTAAAAAAACTATATTTTGGAGTGAAGAGTGGGGATGGCCCATGCATCCCTTAAGAAAAATGGTTTCGCCATTTTTAAACTATATAATACATAATTGTGATGTATTAATGGTACCTGGCAAAAGACATGGGGAACACATGATTTCATTAGGAGCCCCGCCCCAAAAAGTATTTATCCTTCCAAATGCCACTAATTTAACTATAAAAGCATCAGATAACTTAAAAATGGAAAAATTAAGATATAGGTGGCAAAATCAAAAAATAATTCTTTATGTGGGACAGTTAAGAAAATTAAAAGGTATTCATTATTTGATAAAAGCATTTGCTAAACTTAAATCTAAAGTTGATAATGTTAGCTTGTTGATTATAGGAAAAGGAGAATACGAAGGTAAACTTATTAATTTATGCAGAAACTTAAACGTAGATAATGACACTTACTTTTTGGGCTTTGTTAAAAATGAAGATTTAGGTCCATATTACTTACTGGCTGACCTTTTTGTAATGCCGTCTGTAATAGACCGTGGTTTTGCAGAAGCATGGGCACTGGTTGTAAATGAAGCGATGACATTTAAGACACCGGTAATATCCACAGATGCTGTTGGCTGTGCCTTTGAAATGATTGAAAATGATGTAAATGGTTATGTTATACCTGAAAAAGATGAAAACGCATTATATAGGTCTATGTTAAAATTGTTATCTGATGATCATTTAATGGAAAAGATGGGTAAAAGTTCCAGAGTGAAAGTAGAAAAAGAATTTACCTATGAAAAGATGGTGAATGGATTTAATCAAGCTATAAAATTTTTAAAAATCCATTAAGCATTAGTATATGCATTTTCTAACATTTTGACCGTCCTTTGCCAGCTGTATTTAGATGCTTTTTTTATGTTTTGTTTAGAAATCCATTTTCTTAGATTATGGTCGTTTAAAAGCAACAATGTTTTTTCTGCAATCTCTTTAGAACTTTGGGGCTTTACAAGAAATCCATTTTTACCATCTTCAATTATTTCGTTTATTCCACATACTTCCGTTGCAACGACTGGCAGCCCTGAAGCCATTGCTTCCAGTAAAACGTTAGGAAAGCCTTCCTGTAAACTGGGAAGAACAAATATATCTGAATTTTTGAGGTAAACAGGAACTTTGTCTGTAGTTACCTTTCCTGAAAATGTAACCCTATTATTTATATTTAATTTATTTACTAATTTTTCTAAATTTTCCCTTTGAGGACCTTCACCGACAATTAACAGCTGAGTATTCATGTCTTTTTTAGTTATGTGCATCATAGCTTCTATTAAATAACTTAACCCTTTCTCAGGCCTCAGATTTCCTATAAATATTATTGTTTTTTCTTTTAACAATTCCGTATATTTTAGGGTTGAATCGTTAAACTGATTCATGTCGATACCATTTGGGATTACTAAAACTTCTTTGTTACTGATTTTTTGTATTTCTTTTTTCATATGCTCTGTCAATGCTATTACTGAATCTGCATTGTTGAGAATAGCTTTAACTAGAATTTTTTCGGCTTTAAATGGGTATATATCACTGCCGCGACCATATACCACATAAGGTATTTTAAGTGATTTTTTTATAAGATATGCAGTAAAAGCAGATATTCCACTTGTTGAGATTCCCTGAGCGTGTATTATCTCGGGATCTATCTTTTTAACAACTGGTAAAATTTTTCTCTGGTCAAAAAAAGGTCCAATAATTTTAGTTCCTATCATGTTTACAGGATGAACTACGAATTCATTTTCATCTGAAGAATTACTGTAAGAAGAAGTTATAATATGAATGGAATGCCCGTTATTGGCCAGATGTTTTGCAATGTTGTAAGTTGCAATTTCCATTCCCCCTACTCGATCTGGCGGAAATCCGGAAACTAAAATGGCAATTTTCATTTTTTTGCCACCAGAAATAAATTCTGATCCTTCAGGAAACCAAATCTCTCAATTATCCATCTAAAATGTTTTAAAACCTTATAATTAGCATTAAAACCTATGGGCAGTTTTTTAATCTTGATTACTTTAAAATCATCTTTTAGCAGTTGTGTAATATTATTTTCATCAAAAATTTGAAGGTGTCCCCATCTATGAAATTTAGTCCCACAATCAGGACATGAAACTGTATTCTGGCTTAAATTTTCATTGTAGGGGACTGTTACGATTAAATGTCCTCCTTTCTTTAGAATTCTATTAATTTCGGTTATGCCTTTGTTTAACGTGTTGTTATCAAGATGTTCTAGAATTTCTGTGGCAAAAATAGTGTCAAACGATTGATCTTCAAATGGTATATTTGTAATATCCCCTTTTATTATGTCTGGCTGTTTAGGTGCAATATCTAAACCTATGGAGTTAGGAATTAGATTAATTAGAGCGCCTGAACCAGCTCCTATATCTAGGACTTTATTTCCAATATATCTTTTTGACATTTTTAATATTTCTGGGGCAGATATATCGCCTGCATAATCAGCTTCATTCTTTTCCCAGAAATCTAATGTATCTTTTTTATCCCAATTTTTCTTCAAAGTACACATCATACCACAATCCCAAAGTAAATATGCTCCATATAATTCCTATACGATAAGTGTTGCCATTTTTCAGATTTTTAGCAATTTTTTCGATTTTTTCTTTTTTAAAAAGATTGTTTACAAGCTTATTTTCATAGAATGTCCCTAAAATTTTATCTTTTAGTTTATCTTCCATTATCCAGTTCTTTAATGGTGTTCCAAAACCTTGTTTTTTTCTTTTAATAATTATGGATGGCAATAAGTCCTTGACTGCCTGTTTAAGGATATACTTTTCATTTCCATTTTGTAACTTTAGGTTGGGAGGTATTGAAAAAGCATACTGAAATATGTTTTTATCCATAAGAGGTAACCTTTCTTCAAGTGAATTTGCCATTGTAGCTTTATCTGCTTTCATCAAAAATTTTTCTGGCAATAAGTTCTTACAATCTACAGCAAGCATTTTATTTAGCGGATTTTTCACATTGCATGGTATAAATGCTTGATTTTCAATATTTTTTGCTTTTAAATTTGTTAGCCAGTTAAGCTCTTCATTAGTCATAACTCTGGTAGTATGCATATGCGAGCCTTCTAATGGCCATTTTGCAAAATTTAAGGCAATATTTGTTAAATATTTTTCAATAGGGCTTCTGTAAATGTTTCCTTTATCAGGGAGATTATTAATGAGGGTAACTGCTAGTTTTTGTACAAGGGGATTATTTAATAAGGAATGCAGTTTAAGATTGGTCCTGTAATTTGGATATCCTGCAAATAGTTCGTCTCCTGCCTCTCCAGCAATAATTACTTTGACGTAATCTTTAGCTAGAGATGCTAAAAAATAATTATTTATAATCGCAGCATCACCAAGCGGTTCATCATTGTACCATGTAATTTTATCAATATTCTTTTCCACCATTTCAGATGTGAGGGTGATTTCATGATGTATGGTATCTAAATGGTCCGAAACTATTTTGGCATATTCTAACTCAGAAAAAGACTCAAATCCTATTGAAAATGTGTGGAAATCATAATCAATTAACGGTCGAGTTAACGCGGTAGTAGTACTTGAATCTAACCCTCCTGATAAAAAAGCACCTACTGGAACATCGGATATTACTCTATATTCGGCTGAATTTTGGAGTAAATTTCTTAATTTTTGAATTATTTCTGCTTCATCTTCGCAGCTAATTTCTTCAAAAAAATTCCAGTATCTCCTGATCTTCAATTCATTATCATTAATAGTTAAAATATGTCCGGCTGGCAGCTTTTTAACGCCTTCAAATAGGGTATTAGTTCCAACAGTGTACTGATAACATAAAAAACTGGATAAAGCTCTTTGATTAATTCGTTTTTTGATATTTGCGTTTAAAATTCCTTTAATTTCAGATGCAAAAAAGAGTTTTCCATCATTATTGTAATAGTATAACGGCTTTTTCCCCACTGGATCTCTGGCTAATACTAATTTTTTGTTGTTTTTATCCCAGATAGCAAATGCAAACATTCCATTTATCTTTTTTACTAAATTTTCCCCGTATTCTTCATATAAATGAACAAGAAGTTCAGTATCAGAATTTGTATAGAATTCATGTCTTGAATTTAAGTTTTCTTTTAATTCAAGATAATTATAGATTTCTCCATTTAATATCACCCATATATCTTCGTTTTCATTATGTATGGGTTGGTGGCCAGTTTCAAGATCGATAATGCTCAGTCTACGATGTCCCAATGAGATATTATCATCTAAAAAGTAGCCGTGATCATCAGGACCCCTATGAATCAAACTATTACACATTTTTTTAATTATTTTAGAGTCTTCTAGTCCATATATTCCACATATTCCACACATTCTATTACTCCCTGTTGAATATCCTTTTAAAAATTATCAGATCACTTTCTGAAAAGGTCTTCATAGCAAATAAAATTCCAAAATAAATCAGTGTAGATAATAATATGGCAATTAAAAGGTTATTTTTAAAGTAATTTGCCACTAAAAAAACAAAGAAGCTTGCAATTACTGGTTTGATTGCAATTGTTTTAACTTCTATTTTACAGATATTTTTTGAAATAAAATAAACACTTAATACCAGCGATAAAAATTCTGTTAAAACTGTGGCAAGGGATGATCCTAAATAACTGAAATAAGGAATAAATATGACATTTGTTGTTATATTGAAAATCATACATATTGAAAGGATTATAAGCAGTAATTTTTGTTTATTTACAGATATCAATAAGATCCTGAATAGGTAAGTCAAATAAATAATGGGTATGGCCCAGATAAGAATTTTTAAAGCAGTACTTGATTGTATAAATCCTGCCCCATAAATCAGCAAAATTATTTGATCTGAGAGTGCTACGCTTCCTGCTGCTATTGGTAATCCCAATATAATCAGATATTTAAGAGATTTGTTGTATGAAAAGCTCAAAGAATCCTTGGAATAAACATGTAATTTAGAAAAAACGGGGTATATTGCTGTGGAAAAAACTATTGGTACCACCATTAGTGCTTCAATTAACTTATATGAAGCGTTATAATAACCGACTGCCATGTTCCCTTTAATAAGTGAAAGTATAACAGTATCAATTCTAAATACTATTATAGAAAATAATATGGCAAATGATATTGGCAGAGATTCTAATAAAGCCCACTTCCAAAAATAAAGGTCAATTTCAATTTTGGGCAGTATAAATTTTCTTATACATGCTGCTGCAGAGTAGATTAGGAAAAGCAAATTAGCGATAAGATAAACAATGGCAAAGCCGGTTATATCAAATTTAAATGTTATAGCGATTAAAGCACCAGCAAGTAGAAAAAAATTGTTTAATATTTGACCAATAGCTCTAAATTCCATTTTTTCGTAGGACTGAAAGATTGAATTAAAGATATCTGCTGCTACTGCAAAAACTGTGGATAATGCAATTATATAAATTATATTTTTTACAATGGGGGGATAAGGTAATATATTTACAAATATTACAATGATTAAAAAAATAAATGAAGATAAAATAGACCTGATTAAGATAGTATTGCCTAAAAATTTGCCTGCTAGTTTTTTATCCTTTGAAACTTCACGTGTAGTGAATGTACTAAGTCCTAAATCCATAAATACTCCAAATATTCCAGTAAGTGCAATTGCAGAGGATAATATTCCAAAATTTTCGGCCCCTAAATATCTGGCACTGTACATTATATAGAAAAATCCTAAAACATAACCTATAAACTGAGAAATAAATAATATTACAGTATTTTTAGCTAATTTCTGTGTGCCGTTCATTTTTTTACCAAAAATCTATTTTAACCTAATTATATTTTTTTTATGAATTATGGCTGTAAATTCGTTTTTTACAATTTAACTGCTTAATAATGACTTATTTTTAAATTTTTCTAATTTAATGATGATTACTTCTAAAAAAGTTGATGGTTTTTTCTAATCCATCCTTAAAATTGTCTTTAGGTTCATATCCAAATGATTTTGCTTTAGATATATCTGCAAGTGAATGTTTTATGTCTCCAGGTCGTGGATCAACATATTTTGGGTCAATTTTTTTACCAGTTAATTTATTTATCATAAAAATAAGTTCATTGAGTTTTATTTGTTTACCACGCGCAATATTGAAAATTCCCGTTTTATTAGATTCAGCAGCCAGAATATTGGCATTTACAATATTTTTAATAAAAGTAAAGTCTCTGCTTTGCAGCCCATCACCGTAAACTATTGGATGTTCTTCTTTAAGGATGGAAGTTATAAATTTGGGAATTACCGCGGCATACTGTGAATATGGATCCTGTCTGGGGCCGAAAACATTAAAATACCTTAAAGAGATTGTTTGAAGGCCATATATTTCTTTAAAAATATTACAATATTGTTCACATGTAGCTTTAGTAACTGCATAAGGTGATTTAGGGCTGACTTGCATGGTTTCAATTTTAGGTAACTCTGGAGTATCTCCATAAACTGAAGATGAAGATGCGAAAACAACTTTTTTAATATCAAGCTCACAAGCAGCAATTAAAACTTTTAAAGTACCGGTAATATTCGCCTTATTAGAATTTAATGGATCATTTATGCTCCTTGGTACACTTGGAACAGCTGCTTGATGAAAAACATATTCACAACCCTCAAAAATTTCATTAAGATTGATAGAATTGATATCTCCTAAATTAATTTTAATGTTGGACTGATCAAGATGATTAATGTTTTCTATTTTTCCTGTTGACTGATTATCAATAATTACTACTTTATTATCTTGATATAATTCTTCAACTAGATTAGATCCAATAAATCCAAGCCCGCCGGTAACTGCTACTTGTTTATTCTTAATTTTCTCTATCTCCTGAGGTGATATTTATTTAAATTTTTATTTAATTGATTTTAAGAGGCAATATCGCATATTTTTTAAAAAGTTTAGGGATAATTTATAAATACCAACAAATTAATATTAGTATGTAATTACTTAATAATGTTATTAAGTAATTACTTAGATATTATTTAATATCATTTAATATATTTATATTATTCGTTTGGCATGGTGAATTAGGTGTATAACAAAATGTTTGAGAAAATTAAAACCCGAAGTGCAAAAATTTGTATAGTGGGCCTTGGTTATGTAGGTCTGCCAACAGCAATTTTCTTTGCACAAAAAGGATTTGATGTAATTGGCGTTGCAAGAAATGAGGAAAAAATAAACCTGATAAATAGGGGCATATCTACTATTGGGGAACTTAAGCTTGATCATAAGCTCTCAAAAGTTATAAATGATAAGAAATTGTGCGCTACATCTGATTTAAAGTGGGCAACTGAAGTATCGGATATAATTATATCTATTGTGCCTACTCCTGTGGATGAATTTAAGGAGCCAGATCTCACTCCAATTATATCTTCTGGAGGAGAAATTGCTAAGGGATTGGGTACTGATAAACTAGTTATTTTAGAATCTACTGTTTATCCTGGTGTTACAGAAGAGGTCTTACAGCCTATTTTAGAAAGATCTGGATTAAAAGCAGGATTAGATTTTGGACTGGCATATTGCCCTGAGAGGTATAATCCTGGGGATGAAAAACACAGTATTGAAAACGTTGCAAGAGTAGTAGGGGGAATAACACCTGAGTGGGCTGAAATAACAAGAGAGTTGTACCAGATTATAATAAAAGAAGAAGTTAATGTTTTAAGGAACATCAGGACTGCAGAAGCTGCCAAAGTAATTGAAAATACCCAGAGGGATTTAAATATAGCTTTGATGAATGAACTTGCAATGATATTTGAACGTTTAAATATTGATATAATGGATGTAATTGATGGTGCACAAACTAAATGGAATTTTAATGTTTATTATCCAGGTTGTGGGGTAGGAGGCCATTGTTTGCCTGTTGATCCTTATTATCTGGTTAAAAAGGCAAAGGAATTAGGATATCATTCCAAAGTTATAGCTGCTGGAAGGACAATTAACGATAATATGCCTGTTCATACCTTAAATTTGATTCAGGATGCATTAAATGAACATGAAAAGTCAGTTAAGAATTCTAAAATTGTAATTCTAGGTTTTTCATATAAGGAAAATGTTGGAGATGCAAGAGAATCCCCTGCACTAACTTTAATTAAACATTTGAAGTGGAAGGGTGCTGATGTGGTTGTTGTTGATCCTTACATTGGAGACACTGGAGAATATGGTGTTCTAGAAACCGATTTGTATAATGCACTTGAAAATGCAGATGCAATGGTACTCATGACATGTCATGATGAGTTTGAATCAATTGACTTTGAAAGAGCAAAAAATTTGATGAAAATACCTATTTTAATTGATGGGAGACGAATTTTTGCCCCTGAGAAATTAAAAAACATTGGGTTCAGTTATAAAGGTATTGGGGCCATAAATAATAACAATATAAAAATTATCAAAGAAATACCTGGTTCAAAAGCTCTTAAAACTCAAAAAACTAAATTATAATTAATTTAGAATTATATTTGTACAAACCTGTTAAAGAGTATGTTATTGATGAAAATTGAAGTCAGGGAATTCATATGCATTCAAAGTCTTTAATAGTATTTAAATTCCTGAAACTCATTGTGCTCTCATCAAGTTCCTCAACATCAACATATTTGACATTTAAGTTATCAATAAGTGACTTTACGTGGTATTGTTCTTTTTTAACCAGATTTCTGCCTATGTCTACTGCATCTTTTTTATAAATAGAATGCAGTGGCTCAATATGTCCATCATCCCATATTGGGACAACTGCATCAAATTTTTTAGATTCTGCAATCTCAAACATCTTTAAAATAAATGGTTTAGAAATAAAGGGAGAATCACACGGTAAAATTTGACCATATTCTGAATTAATATATGAAAGTCCGGTTAAAATTCCAACAAGGGGCCCTTGATCTTTAGTTTCGTCTGTAACAATCTTAATTGACATATCTATGTCTTTTAAAATAGGTTTATATTTATCAATTTGTTCCTGATCCCTTAAAACCAGCACAATTTCATCAACAATACCTTTAATAGTATCTAAAACATGCATGAGCATTGGTTTACCATTTAAAACAAGTGAACCTTTATCTTTTCCCATTCTACGGCTTCTACCGCCACACAGAATTATAATGGATTTCATAAAATGAACCTCATTTAAAATTAGATAAAAAATAGAAAAAAATAGTATGTTTGATGTTTTACATCAAACGGGTTGTGGGATAATTTGGACTTTCATTGGTTATTGTAATATCATGGGGATGACTTTCGGTCATACCGCTTGCTGTGATCTTTACAAACCTTGCTTTCTCCTTCATTGCTGGAATGTCTTCTGCACCACAGTAACCCATAGAAGACTTAAGTCCTCCTATTAACTGGAATAAAACTTCATTTACAGGGCCTTTGTATGGTACAACTCCTTCTATTCCTTCTGGGACAAGTTTAGCATGTTTCATTGGCCCTTTTACTTCCTGGAAGTAGCGGTCTGTTCCTGCACCAGCTCCACCAGTCATTGCTCCAAGTGAACCCATACCTCTGTACTGTTTGAATTTTCTTCCATTCATAATTACAACATCGCCAGGAGCTTCGTGTGTTCCTGCAAGTAAACTTCCAAGCATTACTGCATCAGCACCTACAGCTATAGCTTTTGCAACATCTCCTGAAAATCTTAAACCTCCATCTGCTATAACTGGAATTCCAGATTCTTTTGCAACATCTGCAACGTCTGACACTGCTGTAAGCTGTGGAACACCCACACCTGCAACTATTCTTGTTGTACATATGGATCCTGGTCCAATACCAACTTTAAGTCCGTCGACCTCTTTTGCTATTAATGCTTCTGCAGCCTCGGCTGTTGCAATATTACCAACAAGTAAATCTGCATCGATGTTGTCTTTAATTGTTTTGACATAATCTACAACATGTAAATTATGGGCATGAGAGACGTCTATTGCTATAATGTCTGCCCCTGCATCATCAAGAGCCATGGCACGTTCTAAATCAAATGGCCCTGTTGCTGCGGCCACCATAAATTTCCCTTTTTTATCTCTTGATGCATTAGGGAATTTCTTTCTTTCTAAGATATCACGTATAGTTACAATTCCCATTATTTTTCCGTTTCGAACTACAGGTAGCCTTTCGACTTTGTTTTCATAGGCAATATCCAGTGCTTCATCAGGAGTAGTTGATTCCGGGATAGTCAGGACTTCTTCTGTCATTATGTCCTTAACTTTCTTTTTAGAACCCTTGTTAATGATAGGTTTAATATCTCTCCTACTTATTATTCCTACAACAATCTCATTTTCTACAACAGGAAGCCCGCTTACTTCTTCCATATCCATTATCTCATTTGCTTCCGCTATGGATGCGTCCGGACTTATTGTTATTACATCACGTATAGTAAGGTCGCTGGATTGTTTTACTTTTTTGACTTCAGTTACCTGCTCATTTATGGTCATATTCCTGTGTATGATCCCCAGTCCGCCTTCCTGGGCAAGTGTTATTGCCATTTTGGATTCTGTAACTGTATCCATTGCAGAACTTATAATAGGAATATTAATACGATAATTTCTTGAAATTTGTGTTTCAACTTTAACATCTTTTGGTTCTACTGAAGAAGCATTAGGTATTAATAAAAAATCATCAAATGTATACCCTTTTGGAGCTTCTTTTAGTTTTTTAGAGTACATAAATACCTCCATTTAATCTTTAATGAAATAGTTATCATCAAAACTTGGTTTTGATGTTATGCTTAGAAAATTTTTAAACAAAACGCAATTTAAGGAAAATACGTTTTGTAAATATTGGATAGGATCAAGGTTTAATACAAATTGTAAGTTGCTTAAGGAATTCTACAATTTGTTTTTTATATTTGCTTTTTAATTAACTAAAACTGTTCTATCATCTTCTTCAATTCACTTACAGCACTTCGGTGAATCTTACCTGAATTTCTATCTCCACCGATGCATGCTGCTCCCCTTATACCTACTACATCGCATCCTGTTTGATGCAGTGTTAAAAGCTGATCTTTTTTTACTGAGCCTGCAAGGGCTGATTTTAATCCGTAATCGTGAATTTCATCGTTGAATTTAGTTAATTTTTCAGTATCCATAAAATCAAATAATGTTTTCCCGTCTTTAACTGCAGTATCTACCATTGCGATATCTGCACCTGCACTTGCGGCTACCTTTGGTATTTCCATAGGATCAACTGCGCCAACTCGATGAGCATCTGCATATCCTGATGCAACTACTATTGCATCTTCTCTGTAATCTCTTACGGTCTTTACAACATTTTTCATTACTTCAAGTGCTTCATCGTAGTTTTTTGTACCATATAATCCTACTTTGATGTAATCTGCTCCAGAAACTGCAGCACCGAGGGCTGCAAGTGATACTGTACCTGGTTTATATGGAACATCGCCTAGTGTAGCGCTTACAAGTGTATCTTTGGGTGTCATTTCCCTTATACTTTTAATGACCCATGGAAAATTTGCGCCGAGTGAACCTTCTTTTGGATTTTTGACATCGACTATATCTGCACCGCCTTCAATAGATTCAAGTGCTTCTTCGGTGTTTATTGGGCTTATTAAGAGAAGCAAATTTTATACCTCCGTTTTCAATCAAATCAATTTTTTATATTATTTCTATGGTTAAGTATCATAAAATGTCCATTTTATCATAACTTTTTAGAACATTATATATATCTTTATATAATTTCTATTTAAGTTCTTATTGAATTAATTTTTATATCATAAGTGTTTTTTGATATTTAAAAAGGTGATCCCTGTTTTTTGATCTTCTCACTAGTTCCATGATGCTCATCTGGACAAACTCCAGATTGCACTGACATTTCCCTTAATTTTTCAATCATTTCATTTGTCTTTATGTTAACTGGGCATTCAAGGGTACATAGGCCACATAATGTACATTTAAAGAGTCCTGAATCGAAACATATTTTATTATCAGTTATAAAATTACTTAAAACTATTCCTCTGCCACCTAAATATCCTCTGTACCCAAAATCAGACCCTGTAACATTATAAACTGGGCATGAAACAATACAACTACCGCACCCAATACATAACAAACATTCTTTACTTTGTTTGAGTGCATCACTCCTTCCGTTATCTAGAAGAATCACTATCACTCGTTTTGCACCGTACATATCTTTCAAAAGTACCTGTTCAATATCTGCTGTTTTGGAGGGTGATGTGATGACATTCATGTATGCGGGGATTTTTTTCCCAGTTGCAAATATTGTTTCAAGTTTTACAACACTTACTGCATCTTCTACTGTCCTTACAAGTTTATCAATTCCCACTACAACTATATGGGTATCTTTCATGGATACTAAACTGATATTACCTTCGTTATGGACCATAACTAATGCGCCGTCTTCTGCAGCTACACTGTTTGCTCCAGTTATACCCACATTGCAATTTGTAAGCCTTTCTATAATATCTGCCTTAAATATATCTAAAATAGATTTAGGTTCAGGTTGTACTTCCACACCGAATTTTTTTGATGCAATTTGGGCTATTTTTTCCATATCTAAATGTGCAGCTGGACCTATTGGGTGAGAAGGGCCGTAACTTTCAGGATCCATTTGAACTATTCTATCGCCAAGATCAGTTTCAACAATTTCTATTCCTTTGCTCCCTAGAAATGCAGAAAGCCCTATTTCATTTACGTTGTTTGATTTAGATTTTGCTATAATGGGTTCATCTTTAATTAGTTTATAAATTTCATCCAAGGCCACTTGAGAGTTTTCTGCAAAAATAACTTCCATTCCATTTTCTAAAAATCTATTTTTTGCAGTTTCTATGAGTTCTTCAAGGTTTCCAATACTGTATTCCCTTATTTTTTTTACTCTTTCTTGAAGCTTACTTATGCGTTCATTTTCATCTTTTAAAAGCTTCTTTTTTCTGGTTTCAATTATATTAAATGATCTTCGCATTGCATCTAATTTGGCATCGTCCATTTCTAGAACTCCAGTTTTAAAATTATGATGAAAGTTATTTGAATATAATTATCTCCGATAAATCAAGCACCTTTTTATCATCTTTAGATACAGATTTAAGATTTAAAATACAAAAAGGGCATGAAGTTACAAGAATTTCAGCTTCAACATCTTCTGCATCTTTTATCCTCATTTTGGCTATATTTTCAGTAATTTCTGGAAATGCAGCCCTAACCCCTCCACCTGCACCGCAGCATCTTGATTTTTCCTTATTTCGATCCATTTCAACTAGATTGGTAATATTATCTAGAATTTCTCGAGGAGCATCATATTCTTCAAGATGCCGGCCTAAATGGCATGGGTCATGATATGTAACTGTTTTATCTAAAAATAGGGGTTCAATTTCTCCTTTTTTAATTAAATCATTAAAAAGTTGGGAGGTATGTATAACATCCAGTTCAACACCTAAGATCTCTTTATAATCTTTTTTAAAGGTCTTATAACAGCCAGCACATGAAGTAATTATCTTTTCTTCTCCAATTTCTTTTAATGTATTTTTCATTACTTCTTTTGCATCCTGGGCAAATCCAGTTCTAAGTAAAAAGGACCCACAGCAGGTTTCATTTTCTAATATTTTATAATCAATGCCTGCCTGTTTTAGTATTTTTTCTGTGGCATCTGCTATGTTATTAAGCTTTTCTCTTGCAACGCAGCCTCTAAAGTATATCATTTTACTCACAATGTTCTTAGCATTAATCTTGGTATAAAATCAGTATGGAGATATTATTATATTTTTGTTATTGTATAGTCATTAGGTGATCATTGATTAAATAATTATGGAACCAAAAAAATATTGTAAAGATAAAGATTTTAATTGTTTTTTTAAACATGTTTTAGATTTAAAAACTTTATTTAACAGTGTTATTTAATCAATTAAGGCACTGATTTTTTTAATTAATAAGTTTGTAGGGACTAATTACGTTTTCAGTTAAAAATATCAATAAATTTTAAATTTAAATCCCCTACTATCCTTTTTGAATCAGCTAACTGTTTTTTAATAAGGGCATAATTCTGGGGATTGTCTTCCATAAATTCGGCATATATCTCTCTTTTTAGGAAATCAACTGTAATTATCAATGAATTTTCTATTTCAAATATTTCGGCAAGCCGCTCCTTTTCTCTCATTGATATAACCCCTCCAGTTAAGTTGATAACCTTTTGATAGGCATCATCAAAATTTTCATCTTCAAAAATTCTTTCCATAGGTTTCCCTCTATTAGCGTATTTTTTATTTTATTAAGTTCATTTTCTTTGAAGTTAAAGATATGAAATATTATCATACGTATATTTTATATTTAATCCATTATTTTTTCATATGATAAATTATGAATTATAAATTATTCTTCATAGGATATAATGAAGCCTATACTAAATTAAAAGTATATAAATAAGTTTTAAATGAATATTTTAAAACTTAATTACTGTTTCTATGCACGGGCCTAACAAATAAGAAATTATAGATCATTCCATATGCATATGAGATATGCTGAACTGGCAATAAGACAAAAATTATCAAAGAGTAAATGGTTTTTGTTTTGCAAATAATTTCTGCAAATATCATTACTGCAAATAAGAAATAGAGTATAAATGGAATTAGAATAATCCATCCCGCGGTTAAATATAGGGGTATTAAAAAAATAAGGTATAATACGAATATTAATGATATAAATGGTTTAATTTTAAATAATCTATGTTTCTTTATGGTATTGGTTATATTTATGCCGTAATTTCTCATATTTTTACCAAATTCCACTATTGAATTTGTTTCGCGGTGGTAGACTTCAGCATCTCCAGCATAAATAAAATTGTACCCTGCTTTTTTAAGCCTTAAATTCAATTCATTATCGTCTGAGATGATTAGACTGTCGTCATATCTAAATCTGGATATTATATCTTTTTTGTAAATTGAATTGTAGTTGGGGATACTGTCTAAATATGCAACATTTCTTTTAGAAAAAGCTGGATTTCCTCCAGATGCGATATTTGAGGTTAAAAAATTGTTTATTACCAGTTCTTTTTTATCTTTTGTTGGGGCTACTAGTCTTGGACCGCCGGCGCCTGCAACATCATCTCCACTTTTCTCGATATGCTGGTACAGTATTTTAAGCCAGTTTTTATCTACAATGCAGTCTGCATCTGTATAAGCAATATATTTGGTTGTTTCGCTTGAATTATCAATTACAAGATTTCTTGAAAAACACAGGCCGTAGAAACCGAAATCTTTCTCATTTAAAACTTTATAATTTACATTTGATGTGCTCAAAATATTTTCTGCAACTTCACGTGTTCTGTCAGAAGAATTGCCGTCTACAACAATTATTTCAATTAATGAAGTATCTATATCCTCAAAAATCTTCGATTTTTGGGAGTTAGAAAATACATCATATTTTCTAAAACTCTGGTTTATGATGCCTCTTAAGGTTTCTCCTATATATTTTTCCTCATTTTTGGCAACTATTCCTACCGTTATTAAAATTGACATTTTATTCACTATATTATTGGATATTGTTATTGTACTTTAATTTATATATTAAATCCACTGGGCGGGTAAATATATAATAAGAAGCTTAACTAATTTGTATTGAATTACTTTGCTTATTAATCAACTAAAAAGAGATTGTATTTAAATTATTAAGATATTTTACTGTTGTTAAATAAATTTGACTAACTGCATTGTTTTAAAATATTTTCCATTCTCCTGCTGTAGGCTTCCCAAGAATATTTTTTTGAAACCATTTTTGAAGTTTTAACTGTTCTATTTTTGTATTCATGGTAGTTATCCTTAATTTCCATTATTTTATCAGCTAATTGTGTGATATTTCCAGTTTCTACAACAGGATTATCCTCTGGTAAAATATCTTTTATTCCACATTGATCCGATATTATAGTTGGTATCCCTCCAAGTATTGTTTCCAGCGGGAAAATGCCCCATGGCTCTGCTTCGCAGACAAATAAAGATATATCTGCAATATTATAAAGCTCATATAATTTATCATTTGGAACTGAACCATAAAAAATAGTTTCAATATCATTTTTTGCAGCATATTTTATCATTTCATTTTTCATCTTTTTTGAAACAAAACTGGTTGTATTTCCAACAAAATGTAACCTTACATTTTCTATATTTTCACCGATTAAAGAAAACGCTTTTATTATATCAAAGGGGCGTTTTTGGGGCTGTATAGGTCCTACAAATATGGCATCAAAATAGTCGTTAGTTATATGTTTAACTTCATGATCCAGGTCCGCACCAGAGTAGCTGATGTTCACTTTTTTATCAGGATATCTCATTTTGATGAGCTCTTTTATTCTGTTACTCAATGACAATATTAATTTAGTGCTCCGTGTTAATTTCCTGTCTATTAAACTGTGAACAGAATACATTTTTTTTATATAACTGGAAATATTATGTTGATAAGGCTCATTACATGTCCATACAGTTGGTATGTCTGTATATTTTGATATCCACTGCGCAGGATGATTATGGGCATTTAAAATATCGTGTTCTTTAATTTTTTTGCTTAGTTTCTTAATTAGGCCGTGCCATCTAACTAGGTTATAGCTGTATAATGGACCGGAAATCCACTTTTCATTTAATGAAATAATTTCTATATTTTCAAGTAATGAATTAAAAACACAATTTTCTTTCTTCTCAAATGTATATATTGTAACATCGTGCCCCATTTTATTTAGATAGTAGCTTAATTTACATACCTGTTTTTCTGCACCGCGGGGATAGATTAATTCCGGGTGAACTATTCCAATATCCATAATTTACACCAATTACAATTCATTAATGTTATTAAGTAACTACTAAATATTATTATTTTATTATTATTTATAATTATGCCGGGATAAATCCAGTTAACTTATTAAGAATATTTGAATTAATTGGGAGAAAGAAACAAAAACTAAGTGAATTTAAATGGATATTAACTAATATAACTTTTAATGGAGTTGAATAATTTTATAATGTTTTAAAAATAATAATATCATTGCTCAGATAAATCATAAATAACAGATTTTTACTAAAGTTTAGTAATTTATATGCGATAGAATCAAATTTAATATTTTAATTATAAGTTTATAACTAAATTAAGAAGAGAGATTAAATATGAGTAAAGCCCGTAAAATAGCTAAAAATACTGTATTTTTATTTGTTTCTCAAATTATAAGTTATATACTTGCATTTTTTTATATGATCTATATAGCCCGTTATCTTGGGGCTGATGGTTTTGGAATTTTATCATTTGCACTTGCATTTACGGGTATATTCAGTATACTGGCAGATTTAGGTTTAAACACTTTAACCGTTAGAGAAATAGCGCGGGATAAATCATTAACAGGTAAATACTTCAGCAATGTAGTATTAATCAAGATAATTTTAGCTGCTTTAACATTTGGACTTGTGGCAGTAGTTATAAATTTAATGGGTTATCCTCAGGAAGTTATAAATGTTGTTTACTTTGTTGCGTTGTACAGCATATTAACTTCATTTTATGGAATTTTTAATTCCATATTCCAGGCTTATGAAGAAATAGAATATCAATCAATAGGACAGGTATTAAGCAATGTATTATTATTTGCTGGTGTTCTCATTGGAATATACTATGGATTCAGTGTTTTAGAGTTTGCTTTTATCTTTTTTATATCCAGTGTAATTAGTTTGCTCTATATTTTTCTTGTTTATATCTGGAAATTTCCACCTTACAAAATGCAACTTAACTGGGGTTTTTGGAAATCTGCAGTAAAAGAAGCATTACCATTTGGATTAACAGGAATCTCAGGTATGATATATACGTATATAGACTCGGTTATGCTTTCATTGTTTCAAGGGAATGAGGTAGTAGGCTGGTATAATGCAGCGTACAGGTTGATTCTTGCTTTGTTGTATGTCCCAATTACGATTAATACCACTCTTTTCCCATCAATGTCGCAATTTCATCTGTCTTCACGAGATTCATTGAATTTAATCACTGAAAAGTATTTTAAATTAATGGTTGTAACTGGAATTCCAATGGGGGCAGCTGTCACCATTTTAGCGGATAATATAATAATTTTGATATTTGGTTATGGATATCAACGCTCAATCATTGCTCTGCAGATACTTATATGGACCACAGTTTTTACTTTCATTGGAGCGGCATTTATTAGGTTATTAGAGGCTACAAACAGGCAGTTAATAGTTACCAAGATTTCGGCAGTGTGTGTAGTTGTAAACATTGCACTTAACTTAATTTTAATTCCAACACTTAGTTATGTGGGGGCCAGTATTGCAACAGTAGTGACAGAGGCCATTCTTGTTGGCAGTGTTATTATGATAGGGTATAAATTTGGTTTTGGGGTATCTAAAAATAGAATTATGGAAATACTATTAAAAGTAACAGCCAGTACTCTGGTTATGAGCGTACTCCTTATATATTTCAAGATCATTAATTTGTTAATTTTAGCACCTTTTGCTGTTTTAGCATATCTGGCAGTATTATACTTAATTAATGGAATTGATGATATGGATAGGTACTTATTTAAACAAATCATAAAAAGGAGATAAACAATTAAATTGATTTTGTATAATCTTGAGGTGGAATAATTTTTTCAATAGTTTGCGTTTATAATAATGAAGAAATTTTAAATGATTATTTACTCAAAAGCCTGAATAATCAAACTACTGATTATGAACTGATATTAATTGATAACACTCAAAAAAAGTTTAAATCCGCTGCAGAAGCATTTAATCAGGAAGGTAAGAAAGCAAAAGGTAAATATATAATTTTTACACATCAAGATGTAGATCTATGTTCAAACACGTTTTTAAATGATTTAGAACTAATTTTAGATTCTATATCAAATTTAGGCATTGCAGGAGCCGCAGGAAAATCTAAAGAAAAGGTAATTATAAGTAATATCAAAGAAGGAATACCTCCAAAGTTTTCTGGAAAAATACAAATCGACACACCTGTTAAAGTACAAACACTTGATGAATGTCTTTTTATAATACCAAGAAATGTTTTTGATATGGTTCAATTCGACGAAAAAGTATGTAATGGCTGGCATTTATATGCTGTAGATTATAGTTTAAGCGTTAATGAGGAGGGACTGGATGTTTATGTAGTTCCAGCTCCTATATATCATAAATCTGCAGGAGAATCCTTTTCAAAGGAATATTATGGCATATTAAAAAAATTATTGAATAAACATAAAAAAAACTATAAAATAGTTTATACTACTATGGGAAACTGGGATTCAGAATATCCTTTAATTATACAAAAAATTTTTCAAAGATCGATTTTTTACTGGACAAAGTTTAAAAAGAAATTTTAAAATGGAAGGCATCTTATGAATTATCCTCACGTTTCTATTGTCATTCTTAACTGGAATGGATGGAAAGATACATTAGAGTGTTTAGAATCAGTTTACAAAATTAAGTATCCCAATTATAACATCATTCTCCTTGATAATGCATCAAATGATGAATCTTTAGAAAAGATCAAAGGATATTTAAAGGGTAAAATAAAAGTAAACTCTCCCTTTTTTGATTATAGCGAAAATAAACCAATTAAATTTAAAGAATATCTAAAAGATGAAATAGAATCCCTGAAAGATGAACATTATATGAACAAGGAACTGATTCTTATCGAAAATGATAAAAATTATGGATTTACAGAGGGGAACAATATTGGAATTAGGTATGCTTTAGATATTTTAAATTCAGATTATATTCTGCTTTTAAATAATGATACTGTTGTTGATAATTCTTTTTTAGATGAATTAGTAAAAGTTGCTGAAGATGACTCTCAAATTGGGTTTGTAGGGCCAAAAGTTTATTATTATGATTACAAAGGAAGAAAAGATATTATAAATTTCGCTGGAGGAAAACAGAATTTATGGAAATTCAAACCAAGCCATATTGGTTACAAAGAAATTGATAAAGGACAATATGATGCAAATCAAGAGGTTGATTACATCCATGGATGCTGTTTACTTGCAAAGGCACGAATGCTTAAAGATATAGGCTTATTAGATAAAGAATACGTTTCTTATAGAGAAGAGAATGATTGGGCTATAAGGGGTTATATCAACGGTTGGAAATCGGTTTATGCTTATAAATCAAAAATGTGGCATAAAATAGGTGGTTCCACTAATAGAAACGCAAATTTGTTTGTTGATTATCTAGAAACTAAAAATAGGTTTTTATTTGTTAAAAAGTATAGTAACAACTTGCAAACTTTATCATTCTTATTATATTTCTTTGTTTTTGACTTCTGGCTTATCAGTGCTATTGATTTGATATATTTTAAAAATTTAAGACGTTATAAATCATTTTTAAATGCAACTAAAGATGGAATTAAAATTCTGAGAGCATAACTCTTTAAATTAACCTTTCATAAATCCCTTGTGTTTTTTCTGCTATCTTTTTCCAGGAATATTCTTCAACCTTCTTTTTCCCGTTATTCCCCATTTTTCTAGCGATATCCTCATTTTCAAGTAAAAACAGTAGGGACTCTGCCAGTGATTCTTCATCTTGTGGGTTAACAAGAAGTCCTGTTTCTCTATCAACAACAACATCCGGAATTCCTCCAAGTTTAGAGGATATAACAGGAATACCACAAGCCATAGCTTCTAAATTTACAATTCCAAATGCTTCAGCCATCGTGATTGAAGGAAGGCAGAATATGTCTGCACATTTATAATAAAATGGTTTCAGCCCTTCCTCCACGTATCCTGTAAACATAATATCATTTTTTATACCTAATTCAGCAGCTAATTTTGTAAGTTCTTCCTGCATTTCGCCTCTTCCTGCAAACACAAGTTTTACATCTTTAAAATGACTTTTCACCCTCGAAAATGCTTTTAATAAAATATGAGGGCCCTTATATGCAACAATATTTCCAAAAAACAGTATTATCTTTTTATCATGTGGCAGGCCTAACTTATCCCTACATTCTTCTTTTCCAAGCTTAATATCAAATTCTTCCAGGTTTATTCCATTAGGAATTACTTCAATTTTGTCCCTGTAATCTCCTAAAAACTTAGATTCACCTATATATGACTTTGATGTGGCAATTATTACATCTGCACCATTTAAAACATTTTTAAGGAGAGATCTGTTGTAGATCAGTTGCGCCCAGTTGCGGATTGGATTTCCCCCACTTTCCTGCGCATCGGCGTGGTATGTAACCACAAATGGTACTTTATTTTTTTTTGCATATCGAAGTGCAGAATAGTCAGAATATGGCATGTTATAATGGGCATGAGCAATGTCTATTTTACAGCTTAAAGGTTTATATAAAATTTTAAATGACAAATTAGCGCTTGCAATTTTTAAAAAGGTACTGTATCTGTGTATTAACATATTTTCTGAAGTTTCAAGGGAATCTTTAGAATTAATGGATGTTGTAAAAATCTCGACATCATCTATTTCTGCTATATTGCGCGCTAACTGGTAAGCAGCGATTTCAGTACCTCCATGAGCATATTCTTTGTTATAAGTTGCGTCGTTGACGCGGTTTATGTATGGAAAATGGCTGATGAAGTATCCTATTTTCATAATGTTCTCTCTGGTTGATTAAATCTGTAAAAAATTAGATTTCTAAAAATAAATGAGTTTATTTTGATCTGGTTTTACTCTTTTTGTCTGTTGAGTCTGGATTTGCTGAGTATTCCTCATCTATTTTTTCCTTTAAATCGCCTCTTTGGAGTGCAATTTCTCTTACAAGTAACGTTATTTCTTTATCCATATTTTCTATCATGCCGTACATCTTAAAAATAAGATAGTAACCCACAATAAGCGCTACTATTAGGACTAAATCTAATCCCCTGCCTATTCCTGTCAGACTAGCAAATATGTTTGTTGAATTAGGAAATATAGAGACCCATATAACAATTAACCAAATTAAAATCCAGAGGGAAGCCATCCCTAATGACATTTTACCATTTTTAAGCCTTAAAATTGCAATAATTATGGCAATTATTCCTATAAGTGCTCCTACATCTTGATATATCATTTGTGCACCGCCTGTATATTATTTAAACTTCAATATTATTTTAGAATGCCTATTATTAATTTAGCAAGTATTTTGAGACCTACCATTAAATTTGTACCTTTTGACATGGAGTAATCAGTATAAATGGTTTCGATTTCAACTTCTTCTACTTTTAAGTCATATTTTTTAATTTCACCTATTATTTCCGAAGATACCCCATAACCTCTTGAGGTTATATCTAGAACTTTAGCAGCTTTTCTGTTGAAAGCTCGTAAACCTGATTGAGAGTCATTTACATGAATTCCATAAAAAATACGTGTTATTATGTTCATAACTGTATTTCCAAATTTTTTAGAAGCAGGCATTTCATTAAAATTTCTTGTTCCTATTACAACGTCTGCTCTCTTTTCCATGATTGGTTTGCATACTGGAATTATATCATCTGGATTGTGCTGTCCATCTGCATCGAACGTTACTATTATATCTGCATTCTTTGCCAGAGCTGCTTTTATTCCAGTTTCAAGCGCAGCACCTAATCCTCTATTTATTACATGTCTGTAAATGAACCCATGGTCATAAATGGAATTTTCAGCTATTTTATATGTTTTATCATGAGATCCATCGTCTATAATGACCATGTTTAAATTTCTTTGTTTAAGATCTTCTATAACATTTTTTATAGTCTTACTTTCATTATATGCAGGCATAACCACATATATATTCCAATTATTGGTGGGATTATTGGATTTTTTTAAATTTTGATCCATCTTATCTTCAAAATTATTATTTGAAGGGGATAAATTTTTTATCTGAAGATCATTCAATGTCATTGCAGTTTTCTCCAATGAAAATATTGCCATTTGGTCGTTTTGTTGGTCATAAATATATGATAAAATAATATTATATGCACTAATAAATAAAATGAGCGGTTAATGTAGGTGAAATATTTCCTTTTTCTAGACAATTTTTACATCTTTTAAAAAAAAATAGTAATAAAATTGAACAGTTCACTAATTTATTTGATATTTAATTAATATTGTTAATTTTTTTGGCAAGTTCAGTTACTCTTTTCCCTAAATTTTTTGATGTTTCTACACCATAATCATCATTTTGCGCATCGCCAGCAGCTCCTGCAGCTCCAGCGCCGCCGTAGTGTGCAAGAGGTGCACCATCACCTACAATTATGGCGTCCTGAATAAGCAGGAAATTATGTATGGCCGAACATGTAGTTTCCTGTCCTCCGTTTCTGGACGCTCCCACAGTTATTGCTCCACTGACTTTGTCTTTAAGTTTAAAATCAGCTCGAAGTGGTCTTGATCTATCCATCAATATTTTAAGCTGTGAAGTTACATTTCCAAAGTAAACTGGGCTTCCAATAATTATCCCGTGGGCTTCTTGAAGTTTTGAAAGAATTTTATTCACATCATCATCCTTTGGGCATTCACCTGTTAATTTACATATATCACATGCATTACATGGTTCCATTTTCATATTTCCCAAGTATAAACTTTCAATGTCAGCTCCTGATTCTTCTGCAGCTTCCAATGCTTTTTCAACTAGATATGATGTGTTCCCATTTTTTCGTGGGCTACCTATAATTCCAATAACTTTTACCACTTGTTTGCCTCCAATATACTGTTTTTACTAGTGTGAATCTAGCTTTATTTAATGAATTAAAATAGTAAATTCAATTTTTAATTTTTCAAATATAAATATTATATCATAATAAATATTTTTAAATGTTCATGATTGAATAAAGGGGTATTGTTTAAATTTTATAAATTATTTATTTAATAAATTAAAGTTTTTATACAAATTCAATTTAGATTAATTCAACATAGAATGTACAAAACATTTATACGGAATCTGCACGTTCTAAATTAATTTACTATTATTTAATAAATGAAATTTGGATTACCATGAAAACAAAAAGCGATTATCAAGCATTAACTGCAACAGATGATGCTCTAAAAATTATCAGAGAATGCTTCACAGAAGAACAGAAAGGGGATAAATGCGCTAGAAACAAGACAAAAAGCCTTTTAAAAGAGTATTTTATAGAAACTGCAGATGGATCTTATACATTAAAATCTAACAATGTAAATGACAAGTCTGAGACGATGCATACTCATCACGGGGCAATTTCAGAATCAATGGAGAAATTTGTTAAACCTGCAAAGCTCGAAGGAAAGAAAGAAGTTAAGATAATGGATATATGCAGTGGCCTGGGTTATAATGCTGCTTCATGTATTGAATTTTTAGGTGATGATGTTGATATTGAAATTGATATGATTGAAATATCAAGAGAGACTATTGCATCATCTCTTTTTATTGAGGACCCCATTAAGTCTTATAGCATCATAAAGAGCGCAGTAGAGAATAAATTATATGATGATGGAACCATTGGTTTTAAATTCAATAAAGAGGAGATACCAGATAGAATCAATATTAATATATATTTGAGTGATGCCAGATATGTAATTAAAGGAATTGATAAGAAATATGATGCGGTATTTCTGGATCCATTTTCACCACTCAAATCCCCTGAACTATATACCCTCGATTTTTTCTTTATTTTAAAAAATATACTTAAAGATGATGGTATTATCCTTACTTATACCTCTGCATCACCTGTTAGGTCTGCAATGGTTCATGCAGGGCTTTATGTAGGTGAAGGCCCATTATTTGGGCGGAAAAGCGGGGGGACAATGGCATCTAAAGTTCCTGAAGTAATCGAAAAATCACTCCCAGATAATGATGAGCGAATGATAGCACTCAGTGATGCAGGGGTCCCGTTTAGGGATCCGGAACTAAATGCATCTAGTGATGAAATAAGAAAGAAAAGAGAAGATGAACGGAAGTCTGTAAGGGGAATAAAAAAATTTGCATCGACAGTGAAAACCCCTGTATATTTGGGTAAGGATGTAAATGATCCGCGGCTTGAAAGGAGACTTCTTAGAAATATTAATACACTTGGAATTGCTGATTTAAAATCAAAAAAAGCAAAGTATATCATTTGCCCTCAATTTGACCAATGTATCTGCGGATGCCGAGTTCCAAGATTAGATAATTCATATAGTCGGATAAATGAAATGTCAACTAGATTATCAAAGGTAATAGAAGAAAAAGTGTAAAATATATAGAAATTAAATTAATTTTTGAAGGTCTTATTGATGTTTTTTGATTAAGTATAAATGATTTTAGAGAATTTCTAAAAACACTTAAAAGGGATATATGATATAAATTTTATGATAATTAATGATATCAAAACAGGTTTAAGGAATGTGTTTTTTAATATAAATGTCTGAAATCAATGATTAGAAATCATTCGAAAATAAAAAATAATTATGATTATATCAAAGTAAAGTTAATAGAAATTCTCTTAAAATTAGATTAATGAGTCTCTACTTTAAAAAGATAACAATCCTATTGTTATAAATTAAATTTTGATGAAATTCATTAAATAATTAAATTAATTTATTAAGTCTAAAAGATGTAATTTAGGCTCTGTAGAAAAGATTGAAAAAAAATCAGATAATTGTGATGTCAGGTATGATGTTTATTATAACTACATAAAATTTAAGAATGATTATACAATTATATGATGATCTTTACAGAGCCTAAATTAAAAATATAATGATTATATGTGGAAAATTGAACTTCTTTGAATAAATAGTTTAATTGAACAATTAAATTTACAATTTAAAAGATATATTTAATAATGTAATGATATGGGTGAAAAATTGAACTTTGAAATTAAATATAAAGATGCAATGGGTAGAATTGGTATACTGAAGACTCCCCATGGAAATGTGAAAACACCAGCTTTGATGCCTGTAATCCATCCTGGAAAACAAACCATCGATGTTAAAAAGTATGGGGCAGACATCGTCATAACTAACTCTTATATAATTTATAAAAATGAAGAATTGAAGAAAAAAGCTCTTGAAGAAGGTATACACAATTTGATAAACTTTGATGGTCCAATAGTTACAGATTCCGGTTCTTTTCAGCTTTCAGTGTATGGAGACATTGATGTAACTAATAAGGAAATAATCGAGTTTCAAGAGAAAATAGGTACGGATATTGGTACATCTCTTGATATTCCAACACCTCCATATGTAAAGAGGGAAAGGGCCGAAAAAGAACTTGAAATAACTCTTGAAAGGGCAAAAGAAGCGTTAGATGCAAGAGAAAATTTAATGCTGAATTCTGTAGTGCAGGGCTCTACATTCCCTAATTTAAGGGCAAAGTGTGCAGAAGCAATTGGCCAGATGGATTTTGAAGTCTATCCAATAGGGGCTGTAGTTCCTTTACTTGAAAATTATAAATACAAAGATGTTGTGGATATTGTAATGGCTTCAGTAGCTAATTTGCCTCCATCAAGACCAAGACACCTTATGGGTGCTGGCCATCCTATGGTATTTGCTCTAGCTGTTGCTATGGGATGTGATTTGTTTGATTCAGCTGCTTATATTCTCTATGCCCAGGATGATCGCCTGATGATGCCTAATGGAACTTATAAATTACAGGATCTTTCGGAGATGCCGTGTTCATGTGAAGTATGCACTAAATATACTCCTAATGATTTAAGAAGTATGAAAAAAGAACAGAGGATGAAACTAATTGCACAGCATAACCTTCATGTGAGTTTTGCAGAAATTAGAAAAATAAGGCAGGCTATTATCGATGGAAGTTTACTTGAATTAGTTGAGCAGAGATGTAGGGCTCACCCTTATCTTTTAGATGCGCTGCGAAACCTTAAAAATTACACGGAATTAATGGAAGAGTACGATCCTGAGTATAAAAATTCTGCATTTTTCTACAGCGGTCCAGAATCATTGGATAGGCCTGAGATATTCCGGCACTTGAACCGCCTTTCAAGGCTCCCTCAAAAAAATAGAGTTCTTTTACTGCCCTCATTTAAGAAACCATACTCCAAAAATATTCAGAATATTTTAACCAATTTTGGCAGGGATGAACCTGATTTAGAGAGACTTGGAAATTTCTACAAGATTAAGAACTTAAAGACTGAAAATAACTTAGATATAGATGAACCATTACAGGCTACTGTTGTAGATGTTCCTTTTGGGGTTATTCCCCTTGAAATTGATGAGATTTATCCTTTAGCTCAAAATGAGTCTCCAAGTTTATTAGATGAAGATTCCAAAAAATTCGTTAAAAATATTATAAATGAGTATATAAATAATTTCAATGAAGTTATAATCAGTGAAAGCCTTATCAAAAGGTTTGATCTTGATTTTCAACTTGAAAATTTCAATATTGATGAATTGAGGTTGCAATTTGATGATAAAGAAAAAATAAAATATATTGCAGATTATCAATTTAGCACTGGTGCTGGGGAAGCTCTATTTGGTACTGATGTAAGTATAGTTAAAAGTAGAAAAACTGGCAAAATAAGACATGTTTATGACGGCGAAGATCTGATTGCAACGCTTCGTGCTAGCGATGGGATATTCGTTTTAAGTATGCTTGGAGCAAAGAGACTTCATGAGTTTCTTGAATACCCTAAAAGTAGAGTGGTTGTAAACAGTGATTCTGAACCATTTGCAAGGGAAGGAAAAAGTATATTTGCTAAATTTGTTATAGACATTGATATAAATATTAGAGCGAATGAAGAAGTATTAATTGTAAATGAAAATGATGATTTACTGGCTTTTGGTAAGTCAATTTTAAACGCTCATGAAATAAAAGATTTAAAAACTGGTCAAGCTGTAAAGACAAGAAAAGGAGGTAAATTATGATACCGGGTGCAGGGATGAACCCAAAACAACTTAAACAAATGCAAAGAGCTATGAAACAAATGGGCATGGACATGAAGGATGTTAAAGGTGCCACAGAAGTCATAATAAAGTTTAAAGATAAAGAAATCGTGATTAATAACCCCAAGGTTAATTTAATGGATTTTATGGGGCAGAAAACATACCAGATAACTGGTAAACCTAAAGAGAGAAAATTTGAAGCAGAATTAGAAATTCCTGAAGAGGATGTAGAACTTGTATCTGCTCAAACAGGTGCAAGTAAAGAAGATGCTATTAAAGCATTGAAAGATACGGATGGAGATCTTGCAGAAGCAATTATGAGGTTAAGTTAGATGGCATTTATTGCTCACCTATCAGATATGCATATCGGTGCAATCAATTTCAAAGAGGAGCTTTTACTCCGGGCCATAAATAAAGTTAATGACCTCAATCCAAATTTAGTGATTGTAACTGGAGATATAACCAACAATGGTTATTATGCAGAATTTGAAAGAGCAGCAGAGTTCATGGAACTTTTTGAAAGTCCACTGCTTGTAGTTCCTGGAAATCACGATGCACGGCATATAGGGAACGAATGTTTTGAGGAACTTATAAAAAAGCAGTGTGGTACTTTAAATGTTAAAACTCCTGAAATTAGTGCTATAGGATTAGATAGCAGCGAGCCAGATATAGATTATGGGAAAATAGGTAGAGCACAGCAAGCTTCAATGGAAGCAGAACTTAAAAGCGCTGGAGAAAATAATTTATATAAGATAATAGCTCTTCACCACCATATAATCCCCGTCCCAAAAACTGGGCGTGAAAGGAACGTATTAACTGATGCAGGAGATATTTTAAAATCTATAATTGATGGAGAGGCAGATATCGTATTATCTGGACATAAACACGTGCCTTATGTATGGTTCGTAGGCAATACAACATTTGTTACTGCTGGAACAGTTTCTTCGCTTAAACTTCGAGGAAAAGATGTTTGTTCTTTTAATACAATTGATATTAAACCAGATACTGTTGAAGTAGTCTTAAATCAGGCAGATGGAAAATCTAAGTGTCTTGCAAAATTTGAAAATAGATGTAAGGTGATTGATTGAAAGTAATTATTGATGCATCCAACGTAGCTCACTTTGGAAAAGGAAAAGACGGACAGCCAAGTCTTAATAACATATTAAATGCAATTGAAGCGTTGAAAGGATTAGGTTATGAACCATTTGCCATAGCGGATGCACCCCTTAGACATGAAATAGACAACAAGGAAGAATTCAACAAGCTTCTTGAAGAAGAAAAAGTTCAACAGGTCCCATCTGGTACAACGGCAGATCATTTTATTTTAAAAATTGCATATGAAGAAAATGCAAAAATATTATCAAATGATATGTTTAGAGATTATAACGACGAATTTAAAGATATTGCTAGTAGAAGAATTCCTTATGGTATTAAAAATGGTGAAATCTCCATTGGAACATCTTCTAAGCCTAAAAAAGTTAAAAATATACTGCAAAAAATATGTACATATTCCCTTAACGAATTTGAAAGAAAGGGATTAGATGCGTATAAAGTTAAAAAAAGTAAGAAAATAAGTGGTATTGCAATTGCAAAAGAAGCAATTGATAGGATAACTAAAACGCGGGAAAATGCACTGGACTCTAAAATAGAAGATATATTCCAGAAGATTCCTCTCTTTGGTAAAGTAATGAACCTGGTTGAAGAGGCTGAATCAACGAGCGACTTCATTATTTTTGTTCTTGTAAGCCCAAGGGACTATAAAGATGCTGTTAGATATGCGGGAAATATTGCAGTTACTGTTGGAGATAGACTTAAACTTGAACACGCACCCCTTGTTGCTGTAAGAAATGATCTTTTCACAAAACCGGGTAGTTTTGAGCTTAATATTCTTTATTCTGATGAGGTAGTTGAGGAATCCAAATATAATATAAATATAACCATTAATGATCACGATTACTCATTTGTAAAGAAAAACTCTAGAAATATTGCAAGTACAGTGGCTGCAAGGATTGGAACATGGAAATTTCCTATTGTATCCGTTAAACCAAGTATGTTAATGGAAAAACCAGGACAATTTGAAATTGTTTTAGAAAAAGGAGAAAGTAAAGGGTAGTAATATCTAACGAAATCTCATTTCGCTCTATAAGGAGGAAAAAGTTAAATGGTCATGGATTATCTAATGAGAGGACTTTTTGGACTTTTTATAAAGGCCAAGGTCTTAAGCATAGGCACAAAATATTACCCAACCAACGACAGGGAAAGAGAATACGTAGAGATGATAAATTACACTAAAACGATGCTATTGGAACTTGATCGTGCACATATTACAACTCAAAATATTTTCCATAACCTTGTTAAAGAAATAGGTACAGCAAACATCCCTGAAGGTAGAAAATTCATAGAATTAAAGCCTGCAGAAAATAAAGTTGATGAGTATGCCCTTTTAAGTAATATAATTATGGGTAGTGATCGGTATCTGTATGTAGAGGTCTTTGAAAAAGATCCGATTATTAAGGAATTTGTAAACATCATTGAAAAGGAAAGGGGTACAATTGTTGAGGAAAGCAGTACTGAGATTGTAGCAAGGATGCTTTCTAAAAATGATGCAATAAGAGTAGGAATTGAAATTATAAGCCGCGGTTTAGAAAAAGATATTCACGTAAGGGCTGCATCAGGTATGACTGGAGCAGCATCTATTGAAAGGGCTATTAATTTAAACAAACAGATTGGTGAATCATCAGGAGTAGGGTTTACCAAATTAGGGGGAGAATATGCAATTGTATTTTCAGGTAAAACTGGAAAATTAAAGGGTGCCCCTGCAGTTTATGATAATTATCTATTTATTGATATGATAGATTCCACTAAATTTATATCAGAAAATGGGCGTGACAAACTCGTTGAAATAATGACAGATATTAAAAATTTCATCGAGAATGAATGTAATGGAAAAATTGAAGGATATAGGGAAGGAGGGGATGATTTTGTCGCTAATTTCCCAACAAAGCATGCAGCATTACAGGCAGGTATTGATTCTGCATGGCATGCTTTAAATCATGGAGCAATGCTAAGGGCAGGTATAGGAAAAAGCAGAAGGGAATCTGGAGAAAGGGCTCAAATAGCTGATGAAGTTAAAATATGGAATAACAGCCCAGTTATGGTTTTTGATATTGCAGATGGAACATACGCATATTATATTCCTTCAGAATTCTCAAGGTCTATCCTGGATTTCTTAATGCATGGGAAATCTAAAGCTGTAATAATATTTATCTTCGTGTTTATAGCTACATTCATAGGATGGAGCATTGGATACTGGGAATTTGGTATCGTGTCAATATTCCTCGCTCTTTTATATGCAATTGCAACATAGTTTGATCTAGCAAAGATCTAGACACAGAGATTAAGTTAAACCATTATATTTATTAATTAAAACTTACAATAGAAAACTAGAGTGGTATTATGAAGCCAGAAACTGAAGCAAAAGCCATTATCGGACTGATTATAGCATTAATCGCTTTTGGATTTGGATCAGGAGCAGGAATAGTAATGGGTTTGGATCAAAACAATACCCAAAACACTACACAGGTCTCAACCAATCAGGATATACAGGTCCCATCCACAAAAAATGTTAACATCAATACAGAACCTAAAACCAGCGTAAATAGCACAGATGAAAATTCAGAATCTACTTATAAGGATAATAGTGGTAGTAGCGGAAGCACCAGTGGTAGCAAGGGTAGTAACAGCGGAAGCACTAACAGTGGAAACAGTGGAACCACAGAAAACGGCGGTAGTAGCAGTGGCACCGGCGGAGACAATGATGATGACGGTACTGGCGATAATCAATAGTATAAAAATATTTCAGTGATTAAATCACTATTTTCTAATTTTATTTGATTAGACACGATTTTAAAATAATATTAATGGAGAATTTTTATGGAAATAATAAAAGGGGGAATATGTGCTGTAGATGGTGTTCTAGCTTCAGGTTCTCGTAAAGGAAAATATGGAGTATCTGTAATAGTTAGTAAAGAAAATACAGCATCTGCAGTTTTTACCTCAAATAAAGTAGTGGCAGCACCAGTTATTGTTACGAAAGATGTACTTAAAGACGGGAAATTATCCGCAATCGTTGCAAACAGTGGGAATGCCAACTGTTTCACAGGTGAAGAAGGTATTTCGAGTGCAAAAGAAATGACAAAAAGGGTTGCAGATAAATTAAATATTGATTTAAATGATGTTGCTGCCGCATCCACAGGCATAATTGGAAGGAAACTGCCTTTAGACATTATAAATGCACTTATAGATGAGTCGCTGAATACCCTTGAAAATTCTCCTGAAGCTTCATTTGCAGCAGCAGAAGCTATAATGACGACTGACACATTTTCAAAGGAATTTGCTGTTCAAACTACCCTTAAAGATGGAAGTAATGTTAAAATTGGGGGTATAACTAAGGGTTCTGGGATGATAGCACCAAATATGGGTACAATGCTATGTTTCATTACCACTGATGTTAAAGCATCAGCTGAAGAACTAAATGACGCGCTTAAAAAAGCAGTGGATAAATCATTCAACATGGTCGTTGTAGACGGTGATGAAAGTACCAATGATACTGTTATACTGATGTCAAATGGAAGTTCAGGGAAAATGGACGAAAATTTCCAGGAAGCGCTTGAGTATGTATGTATTGAACTTGCGAAGATGATGGCAAAGGACGGCGAAGGGGAAACTAAATACATGGAAGTTCATGTAAATGGCGCTGCATCTTCTGGTGATGCAAAATCTGCATCAAAAGCTATCGTTGGATCATCACTTGTAAAAACGGCATTATTCGGAGCTGACCCCAACTGGGGCAGAGTAGTTGCAGCTGTAGGTTATTCAGGGGCTGAAATGGATGAAAACCTTGTAGATATAACATTTAAGTCAGATAATGAAACTGTCAAAATTGTGGAAAAAGGCTCTATTCTAGCTTTTGACGGAACAGATGAACTTAAAACTGCAGAAAAAATAATGCAGAATGATGAAATTGAAATAATTGTTGATCTTAATTTAGGAAAACATTCTGCAGCCGCATACGGGTGCGATTTATCATGTGACTATGTGAAAATTAATTCAGAGTACAGTACATGAATGTAATATTTTTTTAAGCCACTTGAAAATCCTCAAAATTCGAAGAGTTTTGAGCATGCAAAAATCAAGGATTTTTGCTGTTACAAACCTAAAAAAACTCTGTTTGGTCTTAAATCATGAATTTTGAAGACTTCTGATTTTGCGCTCACTGCGAAAAATCGGAGATTTTTTGGAAGCAAAAAACACACTTTACAGTTGACATGTGGCTTACATGAAATTAATTCATACAATACTTAAATTAGACTATCTCTTTGATGGATTTAGAATAATCCGTATATATCAAATTATATTTTGCACCAATTTGATTTCTATCAAATATTTTAAAAGGTAGAATGAGTTATTAAATATTAAATTTTATACTATAATTGATTTAAAAATATTCGAATTCAAGAAAATTTAACTATCACATAACTGAAACTTGGGATAAAATGGAAACCGTTAACATTTTAATAGAGGCACTGCCTTACATAAAAAAATTTCACAAAAAGAAGATTCTTATAAAATATGGCGGACATGCTATGGTGGATGAAAAAGCTATGGACTCCACTGCAAGAGATACAGTGCTCTTAAAGTATGTGGGCATGAATCCAATTGTTGTGCATGGAGGAGGGCCTGAAATATCAAGGGCTATGGATAAAATTGGAAAAGAGCCAAAATTTATTGAAGGACTTCGAATAACCGATAGGGAAACTATGGACATAGTTAAAATGGTCCTTGTAGGTAAGATAAACACTGAAATTGTGTCAAGAATAGGCTGGCACGGTGGAAATGGAGTGGGGATCTCTGGAAAAGACAGCAAACTTATAGAAGCTGTCAGGAAAGCCCCTCATGAAATAGTAAATAGTGTAACTGGTGAAAAACAGATGGTAGATTTAGGGCTTGTAGGTGAAATCAAGTCTATAAACCCGGAAATAGTAAATGTACTCACTAAAAATGATTATATCCCAATAATTTCACCTATTGGTGTTGCTGATAATGGAGAAACTTTGAATTTAAATGCAGATACTGTTGCAGGAGATATGGCTTCTGAAATGGATGCAGAAAAGTTGATTATACTGACAGATGTTCCTGGAATACTTGCAGATCCAAAGGACCCTGAGTCACTTATTCGAAAAATCAAAATCGACGAAATTGAAGAGTTAATCAAGGATGGAACCATAACTGAAGGAATGCTGCCTAAAACAATGACCTGTATTAAAGCTATTGAAGACGGTGTTTCATCTGCCCATATCATTGACGGCAGAGTTAAACATTCTGTCTTGCTTGAAATATTTACTAAAAAAGGAATTGGGACTATGATTAAATCGTAAGTTCCATTATTTACTTATTTTGATATATAAAATAAAATTAGATTTTATTAATTATTGAAAGCCTATTTTTAAGTAATTTAAAAAAAATAGAGAAGGTAAATGCACTTACCTATTAAAATGGTAACGACGCATATTTACCTTTTATTACTGCTCTACTCCAGTTTTTAATAACACCAAATGAATTTCTGGAACTGGTAGCATCTGCTTTGTACCACTTACCGTTTACGTATACTCCAGCCCAAACGTGACCGTACCATTTACCGCTTCTAAATTTAGCTTTACCATGGATGTATCTAGCTGGAATTCCTGCTGCTCTTTCAAGAGCTATTAACAGGTGTGCAGTATCTACACAATTTCCGCTTCTGGCATTTAAGGTACCTACTGCTCCTTTTCGTGTATTGTAGTAGAATTTGTAACCTATTTTGTTTCGTACCCAGTTGAATATTGCTACTGCTTTGGCTTTCTGTGTCTTTTTTCCTCTGGTTATCTGTTTTGACAGTGATTTAATTCTTGCATTGTTTACCTGACAGTTTTTAGTAGCTTTAACGTATTTTTTCAAAGATGCAGGTATTTTCACTGTAGATACACCTGTAGTTCCAGATGTAGTTCCAGATGTACTCCACTTTTTCACTGATACGTGGCCTGGTAGTCTTTTGTGTGTTTTGTAGAAAGCAGGTATCTTGGAAAATGTGTAAATTAATGACTTATAATTCATTTTACCAAGATTGCTTGTGGTTTGTTTAGGTGCAACACCATTTTTATTTATAAATGTATCAACTCTTTTAGCAAGCCCTAAATAGCTAGATTTATTAATTTTTCCGCTTTTAAAGCTTTCTGTTGTTTTTGATGGAGTTTTTACATTCTTAAGTTTTATTGGTGTGGTTTTACCATTATTTAATTGTATTATGTCTGCAGTGAGTAATTTTAAAAAAGCAGGCATTTTAACTTGAGAGGTACCAATGGTTACATACTTTGGAAGTCTGTGTTTATTTTCAATGTACTTGTTGACTCTTGCTGATGCACTGTTGATTTGGCTTACAGTGAAATTTTTTGAAGTTACTGCTGATTTTACTGCGGCTTTACTTGAAGACTTTTTGATATTTTTTGTTTCTCCTGCTGCAGCCTGGAGTTCTGTGTTTTTGGTTGAATTCGCTGTAACATCTTGTTTTAATGCATTTGCTGTCTTAGTTGATTTTTTTGATGTACTGTTTGCTGTACTTTGATGTATAATATCACTGGTTTTTGTTAAGTTTTTACTGTGTATCAATTGTTTCTTGTGTACTTTGTGCTTTGATGTGTTCTTATTTGGTGTTTCAATTTGTTTATCTGGGACTGTTTTTTTAATATATTTTACAGTCTTATCGGATTTATTTTGTTGTATATCCGATTTAGTTGTACCTTTTATGTTAATTATATCATAATTAACTTTTTCAGGCACGATATGGGAATTATTAAGTTTAGTTTCTGTATGTCCCACATTTGCTGCGCTTACGCCAGCAATACCAGTTAGTAACATAGCTGTCACTAACATAACTGCGAATAACAGCTTACTAGTAATTATACCGCCTCCGATTCCCAACATAAGAATACACTTAAAATGTATTCTTCTGGGTGGCACTACTTAAGTATCGTATCATATAAATCTTTCGAAAAAAAAGTGTAAACAAAGCGTTCTAAAAAAGTTAATTTTGATTTAAAGCGATTTAAATGCTTTTTTTAAAAACCATAAAATACAATGAACATGTACTTAAATCCTATGGAAGTTAAAATACACTGAAAGTGAAATAATAAGATTTAAAAACTTAGGAAAAAGTTAAGATAATATTAACATGTTTTGATCAAAAAAATAAATATTATAGATATAACAGTACAAAAATTGTTTAATCATACAAAAGTTTTCTTTTTAAAGAAAAATGATTTAGGAGTATGTGAAGAATATAAAATTTTGCTAGGAATATTTTTATTTTAAATATTTATAATTTAAAGAAATATTCAATAAATAAAGATTTGAGCTTTACTATGTTTAATATATTTAAATTTTACTTTAAATTTAATATAAATTATTATTTTAAATCAATGCTCTTCGATTATAATTATTCTTTCGATATTTACCAGATAACCCTTACTTTAGATTCAAAGACTTTGGTTTCTAACAGTTTACAAAACGTTCTGTACTGTTTTCAAGAAAGTATATTTCTTTCAACTCCCAATACAAAATTATTTAGTAGTTTTTTTTAAATCGTAATTTATAATATAAACATTAAACTAAAATCATTTAGGTGAAAATAATATGATTGATGTAGGCATCATAGGAGCAAGTGGATATACAGGAGGAGAACTCCTGAGATTTTTAAAATATCATGATAATGTAAATGTAGTTGCTGCAACATCCAGACAATATGCAGGAATTAATGTATCAAAAGTACATCCTCATTTAAGGGGAGAAAATATTAAATTTAAAGATATCCCTGCAGAAAAAGTAGATGCGGATCTTGTTTTTACTGCTACTCCTCACGGGGCATCTATGGATATAGTTCCAGAGTTAATAGAAAGAGGCATTAAAGTTGTGGATTTAAGTGGAGATTACCGTTTTGATGATATAGCTGTTTATGAGAAATGGTATGGTATTGAACATTCTGCTCCACTTGACGCTGTTTATGGGCTTCCAGAAGTGTACAGGAATGAAATAAAGAAATCCAAACTTGTTGCAAATCCTGGATGTTTCCCAACAGGCGGTATTTTAGCATCACTACCTCTTGCAAAAGAAAAACTTATAGATGCAGTTATACTTGACTCTAAATCGGGGGTAAGTGGAGCTGGAATTAAACCTACAGAAGCCACTCATTATCCAAATATCAGTGATAATATTGTTCCTTATGCAGTTACAACCCACAGACACATGCCTGAAATTCAACAGGAAGTATCTAAATTTGGGGATGTTAATGTTTCATTTACACCACACCTTGTTCCAGTAATAAGGGGTATTTTAACAACTGCACATGCATTTTTAAAGGAAGATGTAACATCTGAGTATGTAAAAGAACTTTATGACTCATTTTATGAATCGGAACCATTTGTAAGGATTGTTGATATGGATGAGATTCCAAGATTAAGTGCAGTTAGAGGATCTAATTATTGTGATATTGGTTGTTTCCAGATAGATCCAAATGGGCGGATTATTATAGTATCGGCTATTGATAATTTAGTTAAAGGTGCATCTGGACAGGCAATTCAAAATATGAATATAATGTTTGGATTTGATGAGAAAAAGTCACTGGATGTTACAGGATTACATCCATAAATTTTTTAAGTCAAGATAATAAATTAAATAACTTAAGTTTTAGTTATTATAGCATTATATTGTCAGGATTGATTATTATTATGCTTCAAATTGGTAACAACTCGTTGATTAATTTAATTATGTAACTAATAGCATTTATTAAGTTGAAAAATATTGAGTGAACTAATAATGCGAAAATAATATTAAGTTAACTATGTAAAATAATATTGATATAAGAGAGTGTCCTGAATGAAAACTATTATTTTATATTATTCCAGAACTAAAAAGACAGCAAGGGCTGCTAATACTCTTGCAAAAGAGATTTCAGCAGATATTGTTGAAATTGAAGATTTAAAAAAGAGGTCGGGGCCTCTAAATTATATAAATGCATCAGTAGATGCTATGAGAGAAAATAAAACAAATATTAAGCCACAGACTGTTGATTTAAATGAATATGGTCTGGTATATATTGGAACGCCAGTATGGGCAGGAAAGCCTGCTCCTGCTATAATTACCCTTATTGATAAGTGTGATTTTCAAGGTAAAGACGTAATTTTATTTGCTACTCTTGGAGGGTCAGGAGGTAGAAACACCATTTTGAGGATGAAAGAGAAAATTGAAGTTAGAGGCGGAAGAATGATAACGTCCTTCTTAATTAAAACTGCCGGTAAAAAAACATATGAAATAGAAGATGAAATGAAAAAAACGGTTGAAGAGATGGATTTAAAAATTTATGGAGCATAATGGGGAGGTTTAATGAAAATAGAAACATTGATGGAATCATATAAACCATTAATAGCAGTTCCCATAATCATTACAATAATTGCATTGGCTATTTTAGCGACAAATGGTTTAAACGAAAGTGTAGATTTAAAAGGTGGTACTATCACCACTTTGCAGCTTCAAAAGTCCATAAGTCAGGATGAATTGAAAAGCATGATAGAGAATGGACTGAATACGAGTGATGTGACTGTAAACTCGTTTAGCAACAATCAAGCTACTGTAACAATTGGAACAGAAGCAGATGCAAACACGTTTACAAATCTTATGAATGGAACGGCTACTATATTAAGTTATAGGTCTGTTGGGGCAGTACTTAGCTCAGCAGCTCTAACGCAGATAATATACACGCTCATATTTGCATTTCTTTTCATGTCTGTAACTGTATTTATAGTGTTCAGGAATTTTGTACCTTCTATGGCAGTTATTCTTGCTGCACTATCCGATATTATTATAGCAGCTGGTGGAATGTCCCTGTTTGGAATACCACTTTCACTTGCATCGGTAGGTGCATTACTCCTGCTTATTGGGTACAGTGTGGACACAGATATTTTGCTTACCGCACGTGTACTGAAGCGTAGGGAAGGAACAATTACAGAAAGAGCTATAAATGCTATGAAAACAGGATTTACAATGGCTGCAGCAGCTATAGGTTCAATGGTAGCATTATATGTCATAGTTTTATTCTTCATACCATCTGCAGCGACTCTGCAGAATATTGCAGAGGTTTTGATGATAGGACTTGCTGCTGATGTTATAGCAACATGGCTTATGAACCTTGGAATCCTTAGATGGTACATGGAGAGTGGCCGCAGATGAGTGACGTAATTGACTTTTTAAAGGATTACCGTGTAATTATACTGGTCGTTCTTTTAATAGGAAGCCTGGTATCAATTTCATTATATGGGGTATCTGAAGGGCTGGATTTAAAAGGTGGTTCACTTGTTCAAATACACCTTGAAAAACCTGTTGATACAACTACAATGGGTACAGTTACGACTGTTCTGGATAAGCGTCTTAACGTTTTTGGAGTGTCAGACATTAAAGTTAGGGCCAGTGGAGATCAGGATGTCATCGTTGAAATTGCAGGTGTTCAACCAGATCAGGTTGCAAAGATCATTGGAACACCCGGTAAATTTGAAGCCAAAATTAACAACCAGACAGTAATTACAGGTGCAGACATAATAAGTGTCAAAACGTACAGTGTTACAGGAAACAACTGGGAAGTACCCTTTACCTTATCTGTAGATGGGGCTAAAAAATTTGCTGTAGCAGCACAGGGTAAAGCAGGGCAGCCTGTAGATTTCTACCTTGATAATCAATTAATCAGTTCACCAGAAATAGGCGCAGACGTTGCTAATGGAGTACCAACAACAGATGTACAAATAACTGGTAGTAACAACACAAGAGATGCTGCAATTAATGAAGCAAAAGGTATTCAAGCAGTTTTACAGTCTGGTTCATTGCCTGTATCAGTTAGTATTGCTGGAATACAGGGAATATCTGCAGAATTAGGAGACCAGTTTAAAAATGGGGCTTTAATGGCAGGTGTACTGGCATTAATTGTAGTTGCCATTATAATCTTCATAAGGTATAAGCGGCCTATACTGGTACTGCCTATTGTCTTCACCAGTATTGCAGAACTTATCATCATTTTAGGTGCTGCTTCAATTATACACTGGGAGATAGATTTGGCGGCTATTGCAGGTATTATTGCGGCGATAGGTACGGGAGTAGACGACCAGATCATTATAACTGACGAAGTCCTTAAAAGGGGTAAAGTTTCAAAAAGAAGAAGAACTGGACTTAATATTAAAATTAAAGGTGCTTTCTTCATCATATATGCTTCAGCAGCCACTTTAATTGCTGCAATGATTCCACTGCTTTATGTAGGGTTATCAAGAGGTATGACTGGAATTGGACTCCTTTCAAGTTTTGCATTTACCACAATCCTTGGTGTTTTAATTGGAATTTTTGTAACAAGGCCTGTGTATGCGAAATTCATAGAAAAATTTGTTGTAACAGAGTAAAATATTCTTTCCACTCGAAAATCCCTCAAATTGAGGGATTTTCGGTGCCCCAAACACTTTGTGTTTGAGGGTTTTTATTTTTGAATTTAATTGAATTACTAGTTTATTTTAACTTAATTTAATGGAATAAAGTTATAATTTAAATAAAACATATTTAAGGCTTTTAAGACTTTCAAAATATCTAAAAATATTTTTAGAATTGGTTTTAAATCTTTATTATTACTTCTATTTAAAATAGTACCTGTCAAATAAATGGAAACATTTATAACATATAAAATAATATTTTCATAAGTATTAGTGTGTTAAACTAACTCAAGGAAAGATAAAAAGGAGATATAATTGAAAATTCATGGAAATATACAGTTAAATGGGTAATTTTTTTCTGTTTGCAAAATTATTGAGGAATATACCTCATTTTTGGCAATAATAAATGAATTATTAATTGTCTTCTCAAAATTAAGTATTAAGGAGTGCATGAATGAGCAATATTACAGATTTTTTAAAGGATTACCGTGTAATTGTACTGTTCGTTCTTTTAATAGGAAGCCTAGCATCAATTTCATTATATGGAGTGCCTCAAGGGCTGGATTTGAAGGGCGGTTCTCTAGTTCAAATACACCTGGAACATCCTGTTGACACAAATACTATGAGTACGGTTACGACTGTTCTGGATAAGCGTCTTAACGTTTTTGGAGTGTCAGACATTAAAGTTAGGGCCAGTGGAGATCAGGATGTTATCGTTGAAATTGCAGGTGTTCAACCAGATCAGGTTGCAAAGCTTATTGGAACACCAGGTAAATTTGAAGTAAAAATAGACAATAAAACAGTGTATAGCGGTTCAGATATAACCAGTGTCAAAACATATCAGATTACTGGAACTAATTGGGAAGTACCTTTGACTGTAACTCTTGACGCTGCTAAAAAATTCGCAACGGCAGCAAAGGGTAAAGCTGGGGAAAATGTATCGTTCTACCTTGATAATCAATTTGTTACTTCTGCAGAAATAGGTGAAGATATTGCTAATGGTGTACCATCGACAGATATAGTAGTAAGAGGCGGTAACAGTACAAAAGATGCTGCAATAAACGAAGCAAAGAACCTTCATGCGGTTTTACAGTCTGGTTCATTACCTGTGCAGGTTAATATTGCTGGAATACAGGGAATATCTGCAGATCTGGGAGATCAGTTCAGAACTGGAGCGTTAATGGCAGGTGTACTGGCATTAATTGTAGTTGCTGTTATAGTATTTGTCAGATATAAAAGGCCTATACTGGTACTGCCTATCGTTTTCACCAGTATTGCAGAACTTATCATCATTTTAGGTGTGATATCCATATCACATAGTGTGGAGTTAGATTTGGCGGCTATTGCAGGTATTATTGCGGCGATAGGTACGGGAGTAGACGACCAGATCATTATAACTGACGAAGTCCTTAAGAGAGGTAAAGTTTCAAAAAGAAGAAGGACAGGACTCAATCTCAAAATTAAAGGTGCTTTCTTTATCATATATGCTTCAGCAGCCACTTTAATTGCTGCAATGATCCCGCTATTTTATGTAGGGATAACAAGAGGTTTAACTGGAATTGGGCTTCTTTCTAACTTTGCAATCACTACAATTTTAGGTGTTTTAATTGGAATTTTCGTAACAAGGCCTGTGTATGCGAAGTTTATGGAGAAATTCGTTGTAAAAGAGGAGTAAATATTTTTTTTTATTTTTTTAGCTTAATCTAACTGCAATACAATTAAAGAAAACTATTTTATATTTTATTTGGTATTTAACTATTTATTTTAGTTTGAAAATAAGAAATAATTAATTTAATATGTATTTCCCCTAATTGCAGACCCTATTACACCGCCAATTACAGCAATTATCACATGAACTATGGTAAGCACTAAAACTACAATAACACCAAGAGCTGCAACAAGCAGTCCAATGATCCCTGCAAAGGCCGCACCTAATATAATGATGATTATTGATTCTATTAATCCGCCTAAAAGGCCCATAATAGCACTATTTACAGCTCCGTTAGTTAAATTAATGTTAACCATGTAACCAACAACTATGCCTGCAACAAGTGATGAAATCAGCCCACCAACAACTGGAATAACAAAGCTGAGCAGTGTTCCAAGGACAAGAGACACAAAAAATCCGATAATAATCGCTTTCCAATCTATCATAGTTTCATTTCCACATGTTTTTTCTGTAATTTAAGATAAATATTTTTTTAGTAAAATAATTTAAATTGATTTAGATTGGGTATGGTTATTTTCGATGATTAAAATTTAAGTTAGATGAAGATCAAAAAATGATCAATGACAAATTCAGAAAATGGAGATATTAGGGATTTAAAGGCATTTGAATCATGGGTCAACGAAGGAGACAGACTTTTAATGCAAAAAGAATATGTTGCAGCATTAATATGTTATGATTCCGCATTAGAATTAAATAAAGATGATGTGAAAGTATGGGACAACAGGGGAGTTGCCCTTTCAGGTGCTGGAAGGTATTCTGATGCTATAGAGAGTTTTGAAATATCTCTTGATTTGAAACCTGATGATTTTCAGGCATGGTCTAACATGGGAGTTTCAATGGCAGCCCTTAAAAGATTTGAAGAGGCTATAAACTGTTTTGACAGGGCACTAGATATTAAACCTGAAGATAGCAATACATGGGATAATCGGGGAACTGTCCTTTTTAGCCTTACTAGATATGAAGAAGCACTAGAATCGTTTAATAAATCTTTAAAAGTGAATCCAGATGATGCTAAAGCATGGGCAGGTAAAGGATCTGTTCTTAAATTTATGGGTAATTATGAAGAGGCTATAAAATGTCTGGAAAAATTTATAGAACTTGCATCTGGAGATATTTCTTCACAGATTGAAGAAGCATGGGCCATGATTTTTGACCTTAAACTGCTTTTAAGCCAGAAAAAAGATGAATAATAGTTTATTTATTTTTTTATCTTTTAGGTGAAATGACCTTTAATTAAGTAAAACGGAATTTATTTTATATTTAGCGTAATCATTTTATTTTTTTTGTAATTTTCTAAATTGAATTGTTTCTAGTTAATTAAGATTAATTTAAAAAGTTAGTCTCTTTTATTCAAATATTTATTTTATGGTCTGATATAAACTAGAATTATCATCAATACTTTTTTATATATATGAAAATAAAATATTAAATGATAAAGAGGTGAAATAGTGAATAGCAAGGGAATTGTGATTGCAATTGTAGTTATAATGATAGTAGCCATTGCAGGAATATATATAGCAGCACAAAATGCAGGTTCTAGTGATAATAACTCTAATGTATCCACCAACTCTCCAGAAAATGCATCACAGCAGAATAACACCACAATGGTGAATAATGGAACTAATTCTACAAATTCCACAAATTCTACAAACAGCACTAATAATACCAATACTACTGTATCATCAAAACAGGCACAAAAAATTGCTCAAGTTTATATTTTAGAATCTGGCGCATATCCAGGTACTCCAACGCTTAATACATGGTCAGATGGAAGATTAGTGTGGAATGTGCCAATTATTAATTCGGGTGGTGAAAAAGAAGGAGTTAGTATTTATATAGATGCTCAAACTGGTGCAAGGCTGGGATGAACTGAAAAATATAGAATTTATCATAAATTAGATATGTTAATCAGGTACAGATCTTGAAAATAGTTTTTAAGCATCTTTAAAGATTTAAGACTTCTTTTATTTCTTTCAATTTTTTCAAATTTTCTTCCTTTAATGGTAAAACGATTCTTTTTTTATTATAAATAAAAATAAATCTGGAAGATGGGCCAAATTCAACATTTTCAATTTCATTTAAATTGTACTTATTTACTTTTCCAGTTCGATTATCACCCCAAAAAGTTTTTCTGTATTCTATAATGGCATCTTTAGTAATTTCTAAATCAAAAGAGTCATCTTCTAAAAATGCAACAGTATTTTCAAGATTTTTACCACATACAAGGCAATTTTTAGATCCCTTTAAATTTCCAACTCCACATTCTGGACAGATTAAATCAAATTGATTTTTTACTTTCTCTTCTCTCCTATCTTCCATTTTTATGCCTCCCTTAATGTTTAATTTGATTTAAAGTATAAACATTATGAATTTACTTACCTTTTTATTAATTTAACAGAATATTTTATTATATTTAAATTAAAAATATTAATAATACATTCTTGATTTGAAATTTTAAAAATAATTAGGAGTGATAATAAATGGTTAAGACTGCATTTTTATCAATAGAAAAGTCTACACAGAAAACAAAGGAATGGCTGCATGAAATGCAAGATGATTTAGGGTGGGAAGACGAAAATATGGTGTATATAGCTTTTAGGTCTGTAATTCAAACATTAAGAGATCGATTACCTCTTGAAGAAGCTATAGAACTTGGAGATGAGCTTCCAATGGTTATGAAAGGAATTTATTATGAGGGATACAGTACAAGACACAAACCTGAAAAAATAAAAAATAGGGAAGAATTTTTCCAGAAAGTACAGGAAAAAACACCTAAAAGGCCAATACAAACTGAAGAAGCTACTAGAGCCGTGTTCCACTTATTAGAAAACAGACTTGGTGGTGCTGGAGAAATAAAACAGGTAAGATCTAACCTTCCTAAAGATATCCAGAATCTATGGAGATCTTCAACATCCAAAAAATAATTAAACCTTTTAGTATGTGAAAAATATGAAAATTGGTTTTCATGCATCCCATGAGCAATTTAAACCAAGTGAATTATTAAATCTGGTTAAATTAGCTGAAAAAGCAGGGTTTAACACAGCCATGTGTTCAGATCATTTTCATCCCTGGGGCAAAAATCAAGGAGAATGTGGATTTGCATGGACATGGCTTGGAGCAGCACTAAATACTACATCACTGCCATTTGGAGTGGTAACTTCTCCTGGACAAAGATATCACCCGGCCATAATAGCTCAAGCCGCTGCTACACTTGGTGAAATGTTTCCAGACAGGTTCTGGATAGCAGTTGGAAGCGGACAGCTGTTAAATGAGGGTATCACAGGTGAAAGATGGCCCACAAAAACTGAAAGAAATGAACGTTTAAAAGAGTCTGCAGCTATTATGAAAGCTCTTTGGTCAGGAGGGACTGTAACATATAGAGGATATATAAATATTGAGGATGCCACTCTTTATACACGGCCTAAAAAATCTCCTCTTTTGATAGGAGCAGCAATCTCAGTTGAAACTGCAGAATGGATTGGAGGATGGGCAGATGGGTTAATTACAACTTCAAAGCCTAAAGAAGAACTTCAAAATATTATAAAAGCATTTCATAGGGGCGGTGGAAAGGGAAACCCTATATACCTTAAGGCACAGTTATCTTATGATAAAACGGAAGAAGAAGCATTAAACGGCGCATGGGAACAGTGGAAAACCAATGCATTTAAAAATCGTGTTCAAACAGAATTAAAGATACCTGAACAATTCGATGATGCATCTGAACTTGTTAAACCTGAGGATATACATTCAAAAGTGTATATTTCAGCAGATATTGAAGATCACATAAAAAAGCTGGAAGAGTATAATAAGCTTGGATTTGAGCATATCTATCTTCATAATGTAAATAGAAGCCAAAAAAAATTTATTGAAGATTTTGCCCGGCAAGTGATCCCTGCTTTGCAGATCAGATAGTTGTAACATTAAGCTAATTTACTTTAACGCTCATGTCCTGGAGTTGTGTTAAATAAATTTCCATTCAGATATCTGAAGTAAATTATATGTTTTTAAGATAATTCCTATAAAAAATTTCAAAGTATAATTCATGACATGTCACAGGCATGAGCGTATTTTAACTTTAATTAAATTAAATAGGTCTAGGTATGGAATTTTTTATAAAAACAAAATTTATAAGCAAAAGGGTACTATTTTTATTAGATATAGATAATTAAGAAGGTTCATACCAATTTATTATTAACATCAATTATGCATTGAATAAATGTTATTATAATTATTTTATAATATATATGACTTAAACGTGTCTTCAATTGGATATGAGCTTTAAAATAAAAATTACTGCAGGTATAACATGAAAACGCCAAAAGAACTTAAGGTTAAGCCAATAAAGAATGGTACAGTTATAGACCATATAACCTCAAATAGAGCTTTAAGTGTTCTTAAAATACTTGAATTACCAAATGAAAAAACTACAGTAACTGTTGCTATGAATGTTTTATCATCCGAGATGGGGAGTAAAGATATAGTTAAAATAGAAGGACGAGAACTGGCCCCTAAAGAAGTTGATAAAATAGCATTAATAGCACCTTCTGCTACAATCAATATAATCCGAGACTATGAAATTGTAGAAAAAAGTAAAGTGCATCTTTTAGATAAGGTGAAAGATATATTAAAATGCCCTAATCCAAACTGTATAACAAATACAGATGAGCCAGTGCAAATAAAATTCTTTGTGACAGGGAAAAAACCAGTGGTTTTAAGATGCTATTACTGTGAGCGAATCATGGAAGAAGACGAAATTGAAGCTCAATTTTAACTGTCTATTCCTCTATTTTTTCAGGTGTTTTTAATGAATAAGGTTATACTGTTCTTTGTAACTCTTTTTATTTTGCTTGCTCCTGCATCAGCAAATGTATTCGTAAGTGAACCATCAAATGAGATAATAACAGCTCCTGCAGCATCATTTACAAATAGTCAACTTATTTTAAGTGATAAAAATCCAAGCCAAGCTGTTTTAAATTATTTAAATGGTAAAACTGCCACTGTTTTTGGGGATATCTCATTAAATGGGGAAAAGGTTACTGCGGATTCAGTTAGTATTTCCAGCAAATACTGGACAACAAGCGACGTTGTCGTGCTTGGAACAGGTCAGGAGGTATCTGCAGCATTGGTTGCAATAAAAAATAGCGCTCCACTTTTAGTAGTTGGCAATACCGTTCCAGATAATGTAAATGCTGAAATTCAGAAATTAGCACCTAAGAAGATAATTGTTTGTGCTTCCCCTTCTTCAATACCTGATTCTGTACTTAGTCAATATTCTAATATCCAAACAGAGAGGGTATGGAACGGCAACGATGAAAATACATTAACCAGCATTCAAAGTGGAAATACAAAAATTAAAGCACCTTCAAGTCTTTTACCTGTGGCAATGACTCTTTGGAAAGATGCAAGTTTCAGTGTAGATAAAAACGTTACTGTAAATGATAAAATGACTTTATGGTCTTCAAATGATATCACAACCAGCGTTATAATGAACAGTTATGTAAATAACAACCTTCCTTTAATTTACATCACCTGTGATAACCTGATATCAGAAAGCACTGATAAAGATATGCTTAATAAAATAAAAAGTGTCATATCGGGCTCAGCTAATGTAGAATTAGATGATCAATCTCCTAAACCGGGGGAAGCGCCAAGAGCTATCAAAAACGCACCGGGGGGAATTGCAGCTTATATCGCAGCAGTAGATCCTGGATCTATGGTTGACTTAATTGAAGGTATCAAAGAAGGCTATCTTAAAAAATATGCCCAAAATCTGGATGGAATTGTTTTTGTAAACTACGGTAAGCTTGATTTAGATAATATGAGTTATTTGCCCAGAGCGTGGGATGATAATTATTCCAGCGTTTATTTTGCAGGTTTATACGACCCTTCTAAATTTTTAGAGAGCGGCGGAGTGGAATTGATTCAGCCGAACGTGGGAACATCTTCACAGGATGAAGAGATCAATAAGATAGCTTCTGGATTAATTGACGCGGCATATTCTTCAAATGCAAATTTATCCAGTTCAAGCTATGATTCAAATCTAATTGGAATTCATAAAATAGATCCTGAAGTAGTTGCATACGGCTCTCAAAGTATTTTAGATGATAAAAAACCAAGATTAGGTACTTTAAAATGGTTATATCTGGCTTCACAATATGTAAGCGGTTATCCTATTCAAAATACATCTCTGAGTTTTTCAGGCAATATATCTGGAGAAAGCACCTATTTTGGAGTTCTTACAATCGATGAATACAGGGAAGCTGGAAAAGACGTTTCTGATTATATGGGAGCAAATAAAACTGTTCCAGATTCAGTAACTGTGGATGGTAAAAAATTAAATAAGGCAGATATGAAATATATCTTTGCAGAATTAACTTATGACCATACAAGCAAAGCAAATATGACATTTCCAAAATATATCTTTGTGAATAAGGCCAGTGAACCCTTTGATATTATATTTAAGTTTATAAAGAGTTCATTTTATCAGATATTTAGTTAATGTAGAATTTAAAAGGGATAAATCATGAAAAAAGTGCTTTGGTGGCTTTTTGCAAGTAGGGGTGGTGTTAACCGGGCTAAAATAATTGACAAATTGCATACCCGACCCTATAATGCCCATCAACTTGCAGATGAATTAAAACTGGATTATACAACCATCAGGCATCATCTTAAAGTTCTGGAGGAAAACAACGTTGTTACTTCGACTGGGGAAAAATATAACATAATGTATTTCCTTTCAGATAAAATGGAAGAAAATTATAGTGTTTTTAAAGAAATATGGGAGTCATTGAGGAATAAATAATATAAAGAGGAGAGCTATATGGGATTACAGCAGGGATTTAGAGGGGGTATTGGTCATTATAATACGGAGCTGGTTTCTGTAGCAGGAATAATCGGAATTTTCAATATTTTGATTTTATTAGTGCTGCTATATGTTTACTGGAACAGTTATAAAGAATTTAAATCTAGATTTATAATGGGCATCCTGATATTTATAGTGCTCCTTTTAATCCAGAATATTCTGTTTACTGGATTCATATTTTTAATAAGTGGGTTTAGAGGTCAGGGAATGGGAATACCTCTATTGATAACAAATATAATTCAATTTGTAGGTTTATCTATATTTTTAAAGATATCCTGGGAATAAATCATTAAAATAATGAGAATAAGATAAAAATATCTTATTCTTTTTTATATTAATAATATATCTCTAATTTCAGGAAGTACAGTTTCTAGTACAGTTATATGAATTTTTGTTTAGGTAGCTGTACTTATGCTGATTTTCAGTACAGTTCTGGGTGCAGTTAATGTTTTGGCAGTGTACTTTATTCTGATTTGAATTAATCTGTTTATCACTGTCATTTAGTCCATGTTGATACTTGTACTGGTGTTTCATGTGCTGATTTAAGGTTGTTGTGGAAGTGCCTGTATCAGCCGCAAAAATTGGTACCATACTGACCATCATCACTGCAGCACAAACAATTGCTACTTTTTTAAGGGATACTTTCTTCATGTTTCTCACCTCCATTGTACTTTTGATAATATAAAGATGTAAAGCATGTTAAAAGTAATTTTGCCGAATTTAATCCGATTTTTATCCTAATTCTCTACCAAATTAATCCAAAGTTATTCCAAAATAGGTGCTTTGAGTTATAATTTGTAAAAAATTGAAAAAGTTCTAATTTTAAAAAAAGCTAATTTAAAATGAGATGATGACTTGAGTTTAAAAAAAGAATGTTATCTATATTTTTAAAAAAGTCAGATATAATGATTTACTGAGTTAAAAAAGAATATTACACAATAATATTGAAATCATGTCGCTTCTGGTGCTTTCTTAAGCACTTTGTGGAATTTTAAAAATGCATACATTTGTTCTAATGATGCGTTAACACTTCCAGGCATAACTGTTCCATGGGGTGACATTGATTCTCCTGTCACTGCAGGAATTCCAGCTAAATTAAATACATCTTCCAGAGCTCCGGGATATATTGATCCTGCCTTTGTAAATGACAGCAGTGTGGATTTGGTTTCTTTTTCTATAAAATCAGCCATCTGGAAACTTAAAAGGCAGGGGATTTCTGAACAGAGTACACTTAGTTTTCCAGGATATCCTCCAGGTCTAGTAGAGTGAAAATCACCCAGGTATTTAACTCTATTTCTTTTTGAATATGCAAGTATGTTGTTGGTGGGAGTTCCATATAAATTTGCAGTCCTGTTTGGATCTTGGCCTTTCCATGATCTAAGGCTTCTTTCAGTTGAAAAGGGTATAGCAAAAGGAATCACGCGGACTGTTACATTCAGTTCTTCTACAGCTAATCTATTTATAAGCTTAACAGCAGCTATTTGGGCAGGATACTCATTGCCATGAACTCCGGCTAAAATCATAATCCCTGGTTTATTTTTTCTTCCGAAGGTTACGATAGGAGTACCTTTTTTTGCAGCAAGAAATAATTGAGTGGTAAGGGATGTTTTAGGGATATGCTGCATTATTAATCTGTTTTTTGTAATGTCTCCTGCTGCAAATTTATTTAAAACTTCAATTTGTAGTTTATAGGCTGAAGGTGCAAGCAATGCCTTTTCTATTTTAGTTTTATTTTGCATCAGTATATTATATGTCACATCCTTATTTTTAGTATTATCTAAAAAATTGAAGTTTAGCTTAAAATGGATCATGATTTCAAGAAGATGTGATCAAACAGGAATTATCCAAATATATGCCAAAGTTTTAGGAGCTGTATATGTTTGTTATTTAAAAAGTGAGATAAAAAGACATTTATAAACCTTGAAAGAATTGAAGCTAGTTTAAACATCAAAAAGTTATTTTCTATTTAAAATTAGTTATTCAGAGAGCCTCCGTAGCGTTTTGAAAATGACTCAAATGGTTTAAAAGTTAGTTGGAGATGCTTAATGCACTTCGTTTATTTGAGGTGCATATAAAGTAATACGTTTAATACTTTAAGTTTGATTTAAAAGAAAAATAGCCTAATAGTCGTTAGAGGTGCTTTTAGTTATGGTAAGCATGGTTCTAGTCACTTTATAATATATAATAACTTTAAAAATTTAAATAGATTACTAGTATGTTATTCTTCCAGCTTTATTTTGTTGTCATTATCTAAAAATTAATTAGTACTGGTTAAAGCCAGCTTATTCTTATAATTAAACTTAAAAGAAGGTTTGGAAATTACTAATTAACTCTGATATTAATCTATTTCTAATAATATACCTTAATCTTTTCTATTTGGCCTAAATAGGAAACAATAAATATCATCTTCTAACTGATACAAGATCATATTGGTCGGGATGTGTTAATATTCAGATGCAATAAATTTTTTAATAAAAAGAGGAGATTCCATGGAAAAATGGGCAGATTATTGTATATCGGCCGTTAGATTTAGCGGCGAAGGAAATTATATAGATCAGGTAAGAGTTCATAAAGATAAAGGAAATGCAATGGGAGACGCTGAAGTATGGTCGCGAGATCAAGTAGTTTCAGCTTTAGAAAATAATTATACGTTTATAACAATTTTTAATGGTAATCAGGGTATTTGGGACGAAGGTCAGAAAGTTAATATTGTTAGTGTAAATGGAAATAAATATATACGGACAGATGAAGACCACAATCCCTCTGATAATTTAGATAAGCTTCCTGCTGTTTCATTTCTATAATTACATCTTTTAACTTTATTTTTTTATTTTTTATTTTGGTTTAAAATAGGCTTAGTTTCTAAAAAACTTAAAAAAAAATTCTTTAAAAAATAAAAAGTTATGCCTAATTTGTTTAATTAAGACTTTAAGTTAAATTTCGAAATATTTATACAAAATATCCATTTACTACTTTTTTTCCATGAATTATTCCATTATATGGAATTAAATAAATATTACGGTGATCATGAGATTTTCCATGAACTAAACACCAGTCCATATCAGTTTTTTTATCATACCAAAGCCCTTCTGGACTTGTACCTCGATTATGACCATAATATGTTCCTTGCTCAAATTTTAATGTTCCCCATGTATGTTTTTGTGGGTTGTAGTTGTAGAAAACTCTTGTATGGTATTTATAATCTGATGCTACTGAACAGCTGTGTTTTGCAGTTGCCATTACATATTTTGGTGTCACAACCACATGTTTTGCACCAACACTGCCTGCTGATACCGCCGGCATTCCTGCAATCAGCAGAACTACAAGAAATCCAAAAATCTTAAATAAATTACTTCGATTAATTATACCGCCTCCACGTCCTAAAATATTAATTTAGGACATTAAAGTACAACCATAATAATACATGATCATATATAAACCTTTTGGTTTAAAATCGAAAAAAAGACATAAATATAACTCTTTTTGGAATTTAAAGCCTTTTTAAAACTATTTTGAGAAATCAATAATTGATGTCATTAATGGGTACATCTAACTTAATTCTTTGAATAAACCTTATTCCTGCAAAAGGGCCATTTTAAAGTCTTAATATGAAAAATCTATTTTAAAATAAGAGATCCAATTAAGGGAGATAAGACACTTTTAAGAGATAAAATGAGAATAATTAGCAGAATATCATCAGTATAAATAAGCTGAATAACTTTTATTTTAAAAAAATGGAATGTATTAGAATTTTTATTTATTTATAGGCTTATATTCTTCATTAAATATTTTACTTTTGCTGCTTGTTGATTTTTCCCTGGTTTCAGGTGAATTTTCATTGTTAAAATATAAAGTTAACTTAATCATCCCTTTAGGCTTAACCGGTCCTACAACAATATCTGATCTTCTATCAATACCTGTAAGTCTTAAATGGGTGGCATTTTCTTTGTCAACTTTATTTCCTTCACTATCTTCATATTCAACGTCTCCATTTATATACATTGAAGGTACCTTAACCTTGGAGGCAGGAATGGTTTGTGGAATATCAATATCATCAGGTAACGGTACTAACTTTTCATGTGGAATGCTCTTTAACCTTTTACGCATCTTTTCTTTCTCTATATTTTGGGCTATTTCTTCTCTTTGGAGCGTACTGAGCTTTTCACTTTCTGGAAATATCATGTTTTCTTCTTTTTCAAAATGAGCTTCTACTGTTTTTTTTAACTCTCTTAGTTTGTTCATCCATTCTTTATCTTTCCAGTGGATTTCTTCCATATCTTTAATCATTTTTCTGGCTTTTTCATGTTCTTTAAAGCTCTGATTTACTCCATATTCATCTATACGCTTTAATCTTGGATAAAAATATTCTTCTTCACCTTCCATGTGTATATTAAGCTGATGTTTAATTTCTCTAAATTTAGAACTGTCTTCTTTATCTGAAGCTTCCTTTAGGAGATTTTTAACATTATCATGATCATTTTTTAACATCTGAAATAATTCTTCAGTCATGGAATACCACCTTTTATTACTTATTATATAATTAGTAAGATATTAAATTAGTTAAGAATAAAAGTATGTAATGATGTTTTAAAGCTTAAAAAGGACCAAGCTTTATTATTTGTCTATAGAATTTCCATATATGAACTGTAATGGAAATTATTTTAAACGTGTCTTTAACCCAAATATTGCAATACTTCGTGATTTAAATCTATTGTTTAGAATTTAAGTCATTTTATGGCGATTAATTAGAAATAGGTTATATTTACATGGAGGGGATAAAAATGGAACTTAAACATAAAATAAATGAGGAAAAGAAAACTAGGGAGTATACAGTAACCGTTACTGATAATGAATTAAATCAATTTAAAGAGAGAATGACTGGGCCTCTGGATCAAGATTTACTTGCTGTATCTCGAACATTAACAGATATAGTGGGTAATATGATAGTTAGAAGAATTTTAACTGACTTAACTGAGCTAGATAAATAAATTTTTTGCAATAAAATAACTGAAAATATTTTAATTAATTTGTTATCTATATTTTACTCAATTTAGTCTAATCATGTCGTTATTTTGTATTAATCCTCTTTTTATAGATTAAATAGACCAATATGCTTATAAAAACAACTGTAACAATTATTATATCCCATGTATCGAGATATTCTTTTATAATGGGCCATTTGATACCTAACTGCACCCCTAAATATCCCAGAGTAACTGCAAACGGTAGTGTACCTATAAAAGTGTAAGTAACAAATTTTTTAAGGCTCATTTTGGTAATTCCAGCGGGTACTGATATAACTCTTCCCATTATGGGTAAAAGTTTGCTTATGAGGACTGCTTCTGGCCCATATTTCTCAAACCATGCGTCTGCCTGCTCAAGTTTATCCTGGTCAATAAGTATGTATTTACCGTATTTTTCCATTAAAGGTCTTCCGCCTATATATGCTATGCCATAAATGATTAAAGCACCTGAAACATCTCCTATGATTGCTGCAGCTATTATGCCCCCGAGAGTCATTTTTCCCTGAGAAACTGCGACACCTGCTAGAGGCATTATTATCTCACTTGGAAAAAAAGCGGTTCCAATTACAACACCAAAATAACCAAAAGTTCCAACAATGTTAACTGCTAAATTACCGAAATAGGTAGCAAGATCTATCATAAAGTTGTTTTTCTCCTCTAAATTAATTAATTTTTATAAGCTCAATTTAAGGATTGAAACTTTTAAACATAAGCTAATTACAAGTATATTTTAATTTTAATTATTAATGTTGATACTATAAAAGATAATGCCAAACTATGACACTAATTTATTCAACACGATACAAAAATGGAATAATAAAAAAGTTTTTAAGAGGTTTCACTTTTTTATCAGATAAAATAAAAGATTAAATTATTTTAAACAGTTAAAACTAATATTTGAGGTATAATAATAACTTATATTGTTATGGATAACTATAATATAATGATGTATTATGATTTTATATGGTAAATATTCTTTTAAATAGGTATTAGACCACATAAATTTTGAAATGAGTTCTATAAACATGTAAATTTCATTTTAATTTTAGAACTATTTTGAGAATTCCCATAATTGTGACATACTGCACAGCTAACTCATTTAAATATAAAATCATGTGAATATAAAGGCTTTCTATGCCTAAAAAATGGGGATTATTTGAATTCATTTTTAGTTTATATCTTATTTCTAATTCAGATGAAAATAGGGCTTCAGAAATAAATCAATCCTATATGGAGAATATTAAGGCGAATACACCTAAATATGGGATACTAAGTTCAATTTTTTCTTCTTATTTGCAATTATGTGGCATATTAGCCGCATTTTTCTTAATTATATGGGCTAATTACAACTTAACTTATCCATATTTGATATATACAGAATTAATGGTTGGAATCACTGTATTTTTTATATTTCTTCACCAGGCAATGGCATTAGAAAAGAATAAGAAGTTATATAGAAATACAAAAGAAGAGGTTGCCACTCTTAAATTAACAGAAAATGAGTTAAAGGAGAATCAACGTACTTTTGAAACTTTAATAAGTAACTTACCAGGAGTGGTTTATAGATGCAGGAATGACCTCAACTGGACAATGGAATTTGTAAGTGAGGGTTGTTTAGAATTAACAGGGTATCAATCAGAAGACATCATTATGAATAAAAATGTTTCTTATGTAGATCTAATACTCCCTGAGGACCGGAAAATGGTATGGGATACTATTCAAAAAGCTTTAAAAGAAAACAAACATTTTAAAATTATTTATAGGATAATTACAGCAGATTCAAAAGAAAAACATGTTTGGGAGCAGGGCAATGGTATATTCTCTCCAGAAGGAGATTTAATTGCACTAGAAGGATTCATAACAGATATTACAAAGCGTAAGAAAGCAGAAACAGATTTTAAAAAGTCAGAACTGTATTACCGAACTATATTTGAAAATACCGGAACTGCAACATTAATATTTGGGGAAGATACCATTGTTTCCATTGCAAATAGTGAATTTGAAAAGCTTTCAGGGTATTTAAAAGAAGAGATGGAAGGTAAAAAAAGCTGGATAGACCTTATAGCTGAAGAAGACTTGGAGATGGTGCGGAATTACCATAGTTTAAGGAAAATTAACCCTGAATCAGTCCCTCAAAATTATGAAACTAAATTAATTAATAAAAAAGGCGACATTAAAGATGTCCATATAACTGTTGCATTAATTCCCAATACTAAAAATCGTGTGGTTTCTTTTTTAGATATTACTGAACGTAAAAAAACAGAAGGATCATTAAAAGAAAGTGAAAACCGCTACCGTGAATTACTGGAAAATTCTTTTGATGCAGTTGTAATTCACGATGGTAATAACGTCATATCTGCAAATACAGTTGCAATGGAACTTTTAGGGATAAAAACTCCTGAAGAATTCATGAATATTCCCTTAATTGAATTTATACATGGAGATTACCATAAAACTGTAATGGAAAGGGTACAAAAAATGTTAAAAAATGGTGAGACACTCCCTCCAATTGAAGAAAAATTTTTACGTGCAGATGGAACGTCAATTGATGTTGAAGTTTTAGCAACTGGATTTACCTACAACGGTGAAAATGCTGTTCAAGTTGTTTTTCGTGATATAAGCCACCGAAAAAAAATAGAAAAAGATATTAAAGCGTCACTTAAGGAGAAAGAACTCTTTTTAAAAGAGATACATCATAGGGTTAAAAATAATCTGCAGATAATTTCAAGTTTACTCGATCTACAGGGAAATTATGTTGATCACAAAGAAACAGTTGATGTTTTACATGGCAGTAAAGATAGAGTTAAATCAATGGCTATGATTCATGATATGCTTTATCAATCTGTTGATCTGGCAAATATAGATTTCTCAAATTATATAAAAAACCTGGTTCAAGATTTATTTTACTCTTATGGTGCAAAAAACAATATTAAACCAATTATCGATGCAGAAGAAGTTTTTTTAAATATTGAAACTGCAATTCCATGCGGATTAATAATAAACGAACTGGTATCTAACAGCTTGAAGTATGCATTCCCGGATAACAAGTCTGGAGAAGTGTTCATAAGTCTTCACCAGCATGATAAATATTTGGAACTTATTATTGCTGATAATGGTATTGGCCTTTCAGAGGACATTAATTTTGAAAATATACAAACATTAGGGATGCAACTGGTAAATATGCTTATAAATCAGTTGGAAGGATCAATGGAATTAAAAAGAGATGGCGGAACAACGTTCCACATAAGATTTAAGGAATTAAACTATAAAAGAAGGTTTTAAGTGGGAGATTAAATGAAAGAAGAACTTAAGATCATTATACTGGAAGATGTTCAGTATGATGTTGAGTTAATAGAGTATGAATTGCGCCGTGAAGGTATAAAATTTATCTCTAAACAGGTAGAAATAGAGGAAGATTTCATTAACGGGCTTGATATATTTAGACCCGATGTGATACTGGCTGATCATTCTCTTCCTAAATTTGATGGTGTTTCAGCTTTAGAGATTGCTAAAAAAATAGCACCTGAAGTTCCATTTATTTTTGTAAGTGGGAAAATCGGGGATGAATTCGCGGTGGACATGCTGAAAAAAGGCGCTACAGATTATGTCTTTAAAAATAATCTTACAAAATTAGTACCTGCAATTTTAAGAGCCCTCACAGAACGTGATGAGTTAACTGAACTTAAAAAAAGTAAAATTGAGTTACAGATAGCTTTGCAGGAAAAAGAGATGCTCTTAAAAGAAATTCATCATAGGGTTAAAAATAATCTTATTATGATATCAAACTTACTTGAGCTTCAGTCCCATTATATCAAGGATAAAACGGATTTTAATTTTTTCAGGGAAAGTCAAAATCGAGCAAATTCAATGGCACTTATACATGAAAGATTTTATCAATCATCAGACCTTAAAAGCATTGATTTTGGAGATTATATCTGTACTCTGGCAACCGATTTAGTTAATACATATGTAAATGCTTCTGGACAGATTAAACTGATTACTGATGTGGAAAATATAATGTTAGATATAGATACTGCAATTCCATTGGGCCTGATATTAAATGAGTTACTAACAAACAGTTTAAAATATGCTTTCCCTGTAACCTACAGTTGCGAACCCTCAGATGGAACATCTGCCAGTCATGCAACTTTCAGTTGTAGATTTGAAGATTTAACATCCATCAGTTCATCTAGTACAGTTCAAGAGTCTGCAAACAAAAACTCTATGATCACAGTAGTATTCCATAAAATCAGCGATAAATTTGAATTAATCGTTAAAGATAATGGAATAGGATTTCCAAAAGATTTAGATTATAAAAAAACAGGCACATTGGGCTTAGAACTTATTAATAGGATTACAAAACAAATAGATGGAATTATAGAGCTGGATACATCTGAAGGTACTGAATTTAAAATTACATTTAAAGAATTAGAGATATGAGGAGGCATTCAATGTCTGGCAAAAAAATTATGATAGTTGAAGATGAGGTCATTATGGCAATGGCTGTTGAACAGAAACTAATAGATCTGGGATATAACGTCGTAGAAACAGTTGATCGGGGCGAAGAAGCGATCAAACGTGCAAAACAATTACGCCCTGATTTGATATTAATGGATATAATATTGAAAGGGGATATGGATGGTATTGAAGCTGCACAGCACATACATGATGATTTAGATATTCCGGTTATTTATTTAACAGCATATTCTGATGATGAAATATTAAAACGCGCACGGATAACAGAACCTTATGGGTATATGGTCAAACCATTTAGAACAAGCGAAATGAAAGCTCATATTGAGATGGCGCTTTACAAGCATGAATCAGAAAAGAGGAACAGTGAAAACATCAAGAGGAAAATACTGGCTGACTACTATGACTTTGTTTTAACTGCCCTGCCTCAATATGCTGAAGCTTCTCAAGAAAAACTTAAAGATATGCTTTTAAACATACTTGAAAAACGGTTAGAAGAAGAATTTAAACCCAATTTTGATGAAGAAATTGGTGATGAACTAACCGAGGATCCGGACGTCCTATTTAAATATTACCTTACATGGCTATCTGATCTATTTAACGGGTTTGGCATACAAAATGAACTCCTGTTTAATGATCAGGGATATTATATAGAATTTTTAAACTGCCCATGGAAAGAGGACGCTAAAAAGAAACATGTTTTTTGCCTTAACTGTTATGCAATTATGAATTCCAGCTTTAAATGGATAGAATTTGAAGGAAATGTAGATCAAAGAACAACCATAGCGGATGGATCTAAATCCTGTATTTTTAGATTTCAGTAATTCCTATAGTTTATATGCCAGTTTATCGGAAAGAATATAATATGTCATGATATGAAATAAGTATTATTGATTTGGGAAAAAGCACCTTTTCTATAACAATTAAGATATTCTAGTATTTTTAGATTTCATAATATTTTTACCTTTTTATTATTTTTCTATTACCTAAAAAATGAAGATTTATGTTTTTTTTACTTTAAACAGCACAATATTGCTGTTTTAGATAGAACTATTAAATAACCTGCCCCCATGACCTGCAGGTTATTTTTTTTGTCAGCTGCATTTTATATTGATAATTGATCTTTAATTAGGTTCAAATGTTAATATTTACCTCTTTTTTGGTTTAAATGGTTTAATAAATTTAAAAATTAAAATAAGGAATAGATAAATATTTATTTTTATGAAAACAAAATGAATCAGTAAATGGTGATTTTATGAGTCTAGAAAATTTAAAAGGAAAAATAATTAGATTAAGAAAGTCAAGACGCTTTCCAGATAGATTTGATCCATTTGATTGGGTTCCAACTGATAAAAAAAAGTTAGAATCTATTAAAATTATTCGTGAGGTATCTGGTGATTTTATAGTGCTAAAGCTAAACAGCATTCTGGATGAAGACAAATCTATGGATCAACTTCGAGAAGAGGATATCGTGTTTAGGGGATCTTCCCTTGAAGAGTGTGTTGAATATCTAAAATCTCAAAATATTACTGTAAACTTTGTTACATGTTGCTAATTTGTAATAGGCAAATGATAATTAATTTTTAGGGGTTTTTAAAATATTTAAATGAATATTGACATAATAGAAGCAAAATAGATTAAAATTGGTTAAAGCGAGAAATAGTGGATAAAATATGTTTAGTATTTTTCTATCAATACCTGGATTTAATTTAAATTAAGCAGAATATTATCTATAAACGGTGAGCATATGGAGATGGAAAAATTCGTATTAAATAAAGGATCAAACAAGAGGGTTGAAATTATAGACATGACACAGGATATTAATGATATTTTAACTAAAAGTAAAATAAAAGATGGCGTGATTAATATATTTGCCAAGCATTCAACCGCGGGAATAGTTATAAATGAAAATGAATCTGGACTGGTGAAAGATTTTCAATATGCTTTAGAGTCTTTAATTCCAGAGAATAATAACTATTTACATGATAAAATAGATAACAACGCGGATTCACATATAAGATCTTTTTTTATTGGAAGTAGTGAAACTATTCCTGTAGAAAATAGTCATTTAAGTTTGGGGACATGGCAGAGTGTTTTTTTCGTTGAACTTGACGGTCCGAGAAATAGAAAATTTGTAATTACAGTTATGGGCAAATAGACTAAACTGTTTATTGTTAATTAAAGTTTTTAAATTGTATTTGTGCTGTATTTAGATAAATTGTAGTTAAAATAAAAAATATGATTAAAATAATTGGCATAAATTATGACTGAGATTTAAGGTTCTCAGGAAATTTTCATAGAATTTTTACCATAGTAATATTTCAAAACATTGGAATTCAGGGGTATACCCACAGATATCATCTCGTTATTTTCTGGCGAATTGCATGAAATAACTATCTGGTCTCCATTTATATGGATCTGGTTTATCTTACCAAGATTTTTATCGAAAGATTCCCCAACAGTATAAATAAGTTCATCAGTTTCTCTTTTATCTTTGATTACAGGATTTTTCAAAATAATTTTTACCCATTTAGCAAATGTCATCTTATTTGCCTCCAAATATACTATTAATAAATTAACACATAAGAGTATAAAAAGATTACTATTTATGATGAATTAAAATTTTATTAAAGATAAAATAGGGCAGTAGCGTGTTAATGAATTAGAACATATGGACAAAATATCATCATTTAATGATGGATTAGGATTATTTTAATAAATATACATGGATAGTAGTGTTTTTTTTATGAATTAATACATAATGGATAAAAGATTACTGTTTAATGCGAAATTAGGTTTTTGGACTGAAAATAAAATTAAAAAAGTAGCATTTTTTAAATTAAATATAGTATAAGAATACTGTTTATGATGAATTAGAGTTTTTATTGAAAATAAAATAGTAATGTATATTGCATCTAAAAAAAATTAAATAATGAAATTGTTTAAACTCTTTATTTAAAATAATTCAGAGTTTTTAAACATGATTTCAAATGCAATAACTGGGTATTCCAGGTTAAAATTGGTTATAACTTCTGGATGGACTTCTCCAAAGTAACCTGTAACATCAATTTTTTCAGATTTCCAGTTAATACTGCCTTTAACTTTGGCACATCTCCCTTTTATAAAAGAGGGATGGATGTAATTTTCAATATCCATTTCAAGCCCAAGATTTACAAATAACGCTGCTACTGTGGATTTAATTTCTGTAAAGTTTGCAGTAGAATGAGTTATGGCCCCTGCTAACTTTTTATAATCTTGGGTGCATGTTTCACAGGTTTCATCTAAAAATACAACAGTTCCAACTTCAAAAATCTTTTGTGGAAGTTCTTCATGTTTGTTATCTTCTAAAAATTCCATTAATCCCTGTAAGAGGTTCTTTCTTAACATGGTCCTGTCTGTTGATATTGGCTGGGCTACAGTTACACGTTCATCCTCAGCAAGCCTCATGTTTTTATAATGCACTTTTTCACTGGTAAGCATAAGGCTCATTGTTTCAATAAAGCCCATTCCAATTAAAATTTCCCTTAGCACATTATCAAAAGTTTCACCTTTATTTTCCTCTGAGATAGTTGCAATTTCCGGTAGCTCAGACCCTATTTTTTTAAAGCAGTACCCTATAGCAATATTTTCAATAATATCAACTTCATGTAAGATATCTATTCTGTATGCTGGAATTACAGCTTCAACTATGTCTTCACTTTTAATTTCGGCTCCAATTCTAACTTTTCCAAGGAAATCTACTACATTTTCTGCAGTGAGGTCTATTCCAATTTTATTTGAAGCATTGCTAACGCTTACTTCTTTTTTCTTGGGAGTTAAATCAGGTGTTTGAACCTGCCGGTCTTTATAAATTACATTCATGGACTTTAACTTGCCCCCTACCTCGGCAAAAGAAGTCATAATGATGTTAAGGGCATAGTTTACAGCTTTTTCATCAGTTCCAGTAACATCAACAAGGATGTTTTTGGTATTTTCTGTGAGTTTAGTAAGTTCCCCATTGATTATAGGTGGCATTGAAAGTACATCACCGTTAGAATCTACTATAAGGGGATATTTATCGAATTTTTCAAGTAAATGAGCATAATCCTTTCCTTTTTTATGTTCATGCAGTATTTCATTTAAAGTCATTTCTTGAGTACATTCAAGGGGTACAAATGAATCTTTATCTGGATCTGCGGCTTCATAGAAAAAAGGAGGTTTTATAACATCTAAATTGTGAATTCCAATTGCAACTTTTTTTCGGTCCCTTCCTATAACCCAGTGGAGGTCTTCCTGGAATTCCATGACCTGTTTTAAGTTATTTCCACTTAGATCCACTCCTTCCACTATTCCAAAAGCAATGTAGGGCCTTATATCACCTAAATCAGGGTCAACTTCAACATTTATTCCAGAAGGCTCTATTTCATATTCAGGCAGACCTTTTTTCATACCTAAAAATCCTTTAAGTGTCCTGGCAACCCCTTCAACACTTAAATGGTCTGGGCGGTTTGGAAAAAACTCTACTTTAATCTCATTATCATCATAATCTTCTATATCGCTTGAAATCATAGGTAGAAGATCTATTAATTCATCCTTGGGGATTTTCTTTCCTAAAATTTTATAAAGATCATCATACTCAAATGTTATAACTGGCATTCTGTCATCCTCTAATTTACAATAAGTTAAAATCAATTTAAATGATTACTTAATATTCCTTAAAACAATTCACTTTTAGTTCATTTATAACTAATCCAATATATGAATTTTTATAAGTTCTATTATTTAAATAACACTAGACGAATTATATCATATTATTTCCCTATTTTTCTATAAAATTAATCCATAATTATAAGGAATAACTTAAAAAATAAATTGCAGCTACCTTTAAAACTTGTTTGAGTACAAAAGGAAAAATATGATTTGGAGATTATTTTTTATATTTACTTGAAATGGCTGTTTTTTTCTATAATGCGGCATTTAAATTAGTATTCGGGCTAAAATTTAATCTCTGCCCTCAAAATACGTATAATTTTTGTTTAGGGCGATATGTAAATATGATGCGCAATATTATATATATAATTTAATATTTGGAATTATTCACTTTGTTATTAAATGGAAAAAAGTAATTTAAGAAAGAATAGTTTATATAATCCGTTTTTAAACTAGTTATTAGTTTTATAGTTGGATTATTTTTTATAGCGTATTCATGTTATTTGATCACCAGTGTAGTAGATTAAGTCATAAAAAATCATGGGCAGACAAATATCTCAATTACAAATCAAAAAAAAATCTTTACTATATCTTATATTTTGTACTGGCAATCTGCGGAATTATAATTATATACGCAAGTGTTGTATAGTATAATTTCTATTTTTTAGAATAATTAACAGTTGCATTTGTAAAATGCTATTTTACTGATGTTTATTATTTAAATTGAATGGTTTAAAAAATAGTATTAACTAAATTTAAAAAAAAGAAAAAATATGAGGTTTTTTGTAAACCTGTTTAAATATTTTTATTATTCTGTCATATTTTTAATGTCTGCAGCAGCTTTTGCAAGTGAGCATTCGTCGCTGTGGGTTTCACATTTAAAACATACATTTTCAACCAGATTTTTTAGCGAGTTTCCTGCTTCTTCTTTGCTTACTTCTTTTCCACTTATCCATTTAGGCATTTTTAATCACCATTACAATTTAATGCTAGTACAGAATTATATAGTTAACCGTCATTATAATGTACTAACTATATTTTTATATTTTGTCCAGCTCTGTTTTCGCTCTTAAAAAATAGAAAAGATCTACAACTATTTACTAATTTAGGTGTGTGAAACTACTTTAAAAGTTAGAAAACAGATGAATATGAACTTAAAAAACGTTAGATTAAATATAAAAACAAGTAAATCATTCAATTTTTCAAATTTGATTACCACTGTAAATGAAATATTGGGTAAATATCTCTCGTCAAATAATAAACTAAAAGTTTAAAAAAAATAGGTATATTTTCATTTAGTTTTTTTTTATTTGTGATCTTTGGCCATTAACTTTTGAAAATAATTGTAATGATGCTTTATGGATTTACTGTGTATTTTCAGATGGTTTATGACAGCGTTGTTTCCTGCTGGTCCGTGTGTCTTTCTGCGTGAATGCTCTTCTTCTGCAACATGTTGAGCTGCTATTGTTTCAGAAAAGCCTAATGTCGCTAAAATTATGAGTAGGATGGCTCCTATTTTTGTTTTCAAACAACTGCACCTCCACATGTGGTTTTATATAACAAATTTGACATGCCTTTATCTGTAACTAATACAATAAAAAGCTTTCTCCCAATATTGAATAATGTTTAGTTAAAAAATAAAATTGAAGTATAATGTATATTATATGATTATACAAGCTGAATATGATGATGGTTAAATTTATTTTAATTAACACACTGATCAATTAAAATAATCATGGAAGTATATTTCATATAACGTTTAATAATAATTTTAATTTTAAAACAAAGTATATATTAATGATATACTAAGTGTTAAGAGTAGTATATGTTTCCACTAATCAATTAAAATAAAATAATTAAATTTTCATGTTTTTAAGTTTCTGCAGGGTTTATTATTTGGTAAATACATAAATCATATGGGACTCAAGATAAGCTGAAAATTTAATTTAATTCAATTAAACTTACATTAAGTGTAAAGTAAATTCAGCAGATAATAAATTAAATGGAGAGTGTTTAGATAAAAGAGGTAGAAGATTTTAAAAAACAATTATCATTTAATTTAATGGAAAAAGAAGTCATAGAAAAGCTTAAAATTCCTCAGGATGTATTTTTGCCTTTACTTTTTTCAATTAAATTTGGGGGAGATTGGAGCCTTAAAGTAAAATCTACCAATGTAATGGCTATAAAAGAAAAGATCACCCGTTTTGATGAGGAAAAAATGGTAGGTTACACCCTTGAAAATGTATTTTTATTTTTAAATCCTGTGATCTTAAATCAGGAAGGGATAATTTACAGGCTTGAAAAATGTGGAAATAAAAAGGAAAGAGAAATTGTAAAAAGACCATATACGACAACAATTGAGGCCGAATATGCAATAAAAGCTTCACTCAATCCTATGAGTAAAAAAATCATGCTAAAAAAAGTTGAAGGGCCTTTTAAATTTACAGGTTCAAATGCATATGGTGTTTCACATGAAATGGAGCATCTTTTAGAGGATGAAATCAGCGGGGAACCATTCTTTGAATTTGAATACGAAATCGAAGAATAAAATAAGACTATTTAAATTTAAAATAGATAACGATGAACATTTGAGTTAAAAAATGGACGAAATATTAAATATTGTTTAATTCAAAATGTAAAAGAGTCTTTATTTACTGAATAAATTCACATTTTTTTCTTAAATTATAAGCAATTGTTTTAAATCAGTATACGCAAATTATTTATAGAACCTCTAACCCATTGATAAAATACAAAGAATAGAATTCTAAAGGAAATCTCAAATGAGATTTTCTGTGTAACTTTTAAAAATAAAAATTAGAGGTTGAGGAAAATTTCAATCTTATGATTAAAATTTCCTGAACATTCGAAAATTTTTATATAAAAATTTTCGATGCTCACAAAACTGAAAGTTTTGTGGCAGTAAAAATTCTTTGAATTTTTACATGCCCCGAAAACATAGTTTTCGAGGGCCGCAATTTCAAAAAAATTTTGAGGTGATTAATGTGGCACAATTAGGTGGTGGAAACCAACCAATTTTAATATTTCCAGAAGGTACTGACAGATTATTAGGAAGAGACGCTCAAAGAGTAAATATTACTGCAGGGAAACTCCTTGCAGAAACTGTAAGAACTACTTTAGGTCCTAAGGGAATGGACAAAATGCTTGTAGACTCCCTTGGAGATATCGTTGTAACCAACGACGGTGTAACAATCTTAAAAGAAATGGATATTGAACACCCTGCAGCTAAAATGCTTGTAGAAGTTGCAAAAACCCAGGAAGATGAAGTAGGGGACGGAACAACAACAGCAGTAATCATAGCTGGAGAATTACTCAAAAAAGCAGAAGGATTACTCGACCAGGACATACACCCAACTGTTGTCGCTACCGGTTACAGGCAGGCAGCAGAAAAAGCTCAGGAATTATTAAACTTAATTTCATTTGATGCTGATGACCGTGATACTCTCTTGAAAGTTGCAATGACTGCAATGACAGGTAAAGGATCCGAAGCTGCAAGAGAACCACTGGCAGAACTTGTTGTTGACGCTGTAAGACAGGTTGAAGAAGATGGAGAAGTAGACACTGATAACATTAATATTCAGAGGATTTCAGGAGAATCTGTCAACGAATCAATGATAGTAAACGGTGTTGTTGTAGACAAAAGCAGGACTGACCCTGGAATGCCAAAACAGATCGAAGATGCTAAAATAGCACTTGTCAAATACCCAATTGAAGTAAAAGACCTTGAAACTGATGCTAAAATAAGTTTAACAGACCCTGCTCAAATGCAGGCATTCATTGAAAATGAAGAACAAATGATCAAAGATATGGTAGATAAAATAATTGCATCCGGTGCAAATGTTTTATTCTGTCAAAAAGGTATCGATGACCTCGCACAGCACTACCTCACAAGAAACGGTATATATGCAATTAGAAGGGTTAAAAAATCCGACATGAACAGGATCGAAAAAGCAACTGGTGCTAAAGTTGTAACAAACCTCGATGACTTAAAACCAGAAGATTTAGGAGAAGCTGGTCTTGTATACGAAAAGAAAATATTCGATGAAGTTTTAACATTCATAGAAGACTGCAGAGACCCTAAAGCTGTTTCTTTAATACTCAGGGGAAGTACAAAACACGTTGCAGAAGAAATTGAAAGAGCAGTTGAAGACGCAATTGGTGTTGTCGCTTCCACAGTAGAAGATAAAAAGGTTGTTGCTGGTGGAGGAGCTCCTGAAATAGCAATATCCAAAGGGTTAAAAGAATACGCTGATTCAATCAGCGGCAGAGAACAGTTAGCTGTTTCTGCATTTGCAGAAGCTCTAGAAATTGTTCCAAAAACACTCGCTGAAAACGCAGGTTTAGACAGCATCGACGCTCTTGTAGACTTAAGAGCAGCACACGAAAAATCATTCTACATAGGATTAGATGTTTTCGCTGGAGATGTAGTCGACATGTATCAGGCTGGTGTTGTTGAACCACAGAGAGTTAAAAAACAGGCTATACAGTCCGCTGCAGAAGCTACTGAAATGATCCTCCGTATCGATGATGTTATCGCTACCAAAGGTACCGGTGCTGCACCTGATATGGAAGGTATGGGCGGAATGCCTGGTGGAATGCCACCAATGATGTAATAAACATCATTTACTTTTTTTCTTTTTTGAAATTATTGCTTAATCGACTGCTATTTCTAAATTAAATTGATCTATAAATTTTATATATAACTAAATGCGAAATATTATGTGCATTAATGTTAATTTTAAGAAAATTTGTTTTAAAACAGTTTGATTGTACAAATCTTTCTTTATTTAACTTAGTCCAAAAATAAGAGTATTAATATATGTAAATAGAGAATGAATATTATAGCATAAAATATGGGTAAATCAAAATGATAGAGTACGTTTTTGGTCTGGCAGTAAGGGTTTTATTAACTGATGAGAACGGCAAAATTTTGATCATTAAACGTTCCACAAGTTCTAAAACTAACCCTGGAAAATGGGAACTTCCTGGAGGAAAAGTAGATTCAGGTGAATCTTTTGACCAGGCCCTTAGAAGAGAAGTCTACGAAGAAACTAATTTGAAAATTAAGTTAGATCATGTTGTAGGGGTTTGTGAACAGAATTTACCGTTAATAAGGGCTATTCACATTGTAATGTCTGGTGAAATTATAGATGGTTACCTCAATTTAAGCAGTGAACATGAGGGTTATGCCTGGGTATTTTTTGGAGACCTTCACGATTATGAACTGGCAGATTGGCTCAATGACTTTGTGGTTAATCGAAATAAGGCATATAACAATTATGATGAAGAAAATAAAAATACTGCAAGTACTAATAAAACCAGTACTAAAGAAGCTCTAAAACCATGGTTAAATCCAATTAAAGATTCAGTAGATAAAATGCTGGGTAAAAAATAGATTTTTATTTTTGAGTTTATTAAATATTTTATAAAATAGTCTATGGTTACTTTAAAACAGTGTTTTCATTAATTTTAAAATCTATTTCTATTTTTACTTTTAAACACTTTTTAATTAATATTATAACTCCGGTATAATTATTATTTAATTTTAATATTTATCATGATTAATCAATATTTATAATGATTAATAATAGTAAAATATAAATATCAATAAAAACTTATTAATCATCATACTTTGAAAAAACCCTCAAATACTTGTGTTTGGGGGCCCTCGAAAATTATAGAATTTTTTAACATATTTTCGAGTGAAACAAAAAGTGGTGAAAAAAGAATGAGACATGATACAGATGTCCTGCTGAACGAAGAAAGGGTTTTCAAACCAGGCCAAGAAATAATTGATGTACTGCACGTGAAAGACTGGGAATCAGAAATTGAAAAAGGAAAAGATATTGAGAAATACTGGGCAGAAAAGGCAGAACAATTTGTATGGTTTAAAAAGTGGGATAAAGTACTTGATGATAGTAATGAACCGTTCTACAAGTGGTTTGTAAACGGTAAAATCAACATGGCATATAATGCAGTGGATAGATGGATTACTACTGATAAAAGAAACCAGGTTGCAGTTTTATATGTAAATGAAAGAGGACATGAGAAAAAATTAACATATTATGAGCTGTACCGGGAAGTAAACAAATTTGCAAATGCGCTTAAAAATTTAGGTGTTAAAAAAGGAGACGTAGTTTCAACGTATTTACCTATGTGTCCAGAACTAATGGTTGTACTGCTTGCATGTACTAAAATAGGGGCAATACACAGTGTTGTTTATTCTGGATTAAGTGTTGGTGCTTTTGTTGAAAGAATAAATGATTGTAACGCAAAAATTTTGATAACTGCAGACGGGACATTTAGGAGAGGAAAAATCATAGACTTAAAAAGAGTCTCAGATGAAGCGATGCTGCAGTGCCCGACTGTTGAGACTGTAGTTGTTGTAAAACACACTGGAATCCCTATAGAAATGTCTGAGCTAAGTGGAAGAGAAATATTTTACGAAACACTTATTGAAGGAGAACCAGCCGAACTGGAAGCAGAGGAAATGGATGCTGAAGATCCGTTATTTATCCTTTATACTTCAGGAAGTACAGGAAAACCTAAAGGTGTCCTGCATACAACAGCAGGATACATGGTAGGGGTAGCAACAACGCTTAACAATGTATTCAACATTCATGATGGAGATTTATGGTGGTGTACAGGAGATATTGGATGGATTACAGGACACAGTTTTTTACTCTACGGTCCGCTCCTTTTAGGTACAACAACTCTTGTATATGAGGGAGCACCGGATTACCCAAATCCAGGAGCATGGTGGAGTGTTGTTGAAAAATACGGTGTAACAAAACTTTATACCGCTCCAACTGCAATAAGGCACCTTATGAGATTTGGAAGCAAATATCCTAACCTCTACAACCTTTCATCACTAAAAATCCTTGGAACTGTTGGAGAACCAATAAACCCTGAAGCTTGGATGTGGTTTTACAAAAATGTAGGAAAAGAAAAATGCCCTATTATGGATACATGGTGGCAGACTGAGACTGGAATGCATATGATTTCTCCATTACCTATAGCTCCACTTAAACCTGGCTCAGCAACAATGGCATTGCCTGGTATCGATGCGGATGTAGTTGATGATGAGGGAAACCCTGTGCCTGTTGGAAAAGGTGGGCTTTTAGTAATCAAAAAACCGTGGCCGGCAATGTTTAGAACACTTTACAATGATGAAGAGAAATTTATTAACACATACTGGAAAGAAGTTCCAGGATGTGTATACACAGCAGGAGATATAGCAAGGAAAGATGAAGACGGCTACTTCTGGATCCAGGGAAGATCAGATGACGTCTTAAAAATTGCAGGGCACAGAATTGGTACTTCTGAAGTTGAATCTGCATTTGTAAGCCATCCTGCAGTAGTAGAAGCAGCAGTCATAGGTAAATCAGATCCAATAAAAGGAGAAGTAATTAAGGCATTTGTAATATTAAAAGAAGGTTACCAGCTTAAAACCCAGTTAATCGAAGATTTAAGCAGGCACGTTAGATATGAATTAGGTCCTGTAGCTGTTTTAGGACAGATTACACAGGTAGACTCACTCCCAAAAACAAGAAGTGGAAAGATCATGAGAAGAGTTTTAAGGGCAAGAGATCGGGGAGAAGACGTAGGTGATATTTCAACACTTGAAGAATAAATTAATGCAAAAAAGGAGGTGTAAAAATAGTTGAAGATGATTTTGCAACCATAACTATAGATGGGAGGAAGCTTTCAAAACATACTCCTGCAAATCCTGCACCTCTAGGGCTTATAGCATTCGGACTGACCACAGTTCTCCTAAATTTCCATAATGCAGGGTTTTACGAGTTAAACAGCATGATACTTGCTATGGGATTTGCTTATGGGGGAATAGCTCAAATTATTGCAAGTTTAATGGAATATCGAAACGGCAACACATTTGCTATGGTCGCCTTTGGATCTTATGGACTGTTCTGGTGGTCCTTCGTGTTCTTACTTATAATACCAAAACTGAACCTCGGAGCTGCACCGGATGCAGTGTCACTTGCAGCGTATCTGTTCATGTGGGGACTTTTCACCCTGGTAATGTTTGTAGGAACATTGAAAATAAGCCGCGGATTACAGGTTGTATTCCTTAGTTTAGCAATACTATTTTTCCTGCTGTCTGCAGGAGAAATAACAGGGAACTCAATGATAACTTTAATTGCAGGATATGAAGGAATATTTACTGGATTTAGTGCGATATACGTTGGGCTTGCAGAGGTGCTGAATGAACTTTATGGAAAAAAAGTTTTACCAACATAGGTAAAAAAATTTTTTCCTTTTTTTTCATTTATTTATAATCTGTATCCCATATCAAAAAAAGATATTAAATTTGTCCTATGATTTTGAGTTAAATATAATTCAAATTTGAGTTAAGATGAATTTTAAATTTTATTTTTTATTAATATATTTTAATAAAAAGTGTTAATTTGATTTAAACTTTAAAATGGCGTATTTAATTATAAATGGTTATAAAATACTTTTTTAGTTAATATGTAATTAATTACTGCACTAAATTAGTTTATATATCAGTATTACATTTTATTTTAAAATTTAAGTGTTTTACGCCAATATTTTTTTTTTAAAATGTAACGTTTAAATAAGGTGATACTCAATCTTATACCGTGTTCTAAAGTATATGATCGATATACTAAAAAGAATTTGGAAACTTAAATCTCGAAGAGGCGGTAAAATGGAAGATGAAAATGAACTACCTGAGCTCTTAGATACATTTATAACTCTGCTCAGGAGTAAAGAAGTAGAAGATGGTAAAGAAGAGGAATTATTCATAAACAGACTTTTTAACCTCAAAAGAAAAGTCTCAAATGAAATTAGGTACCTTAAAGACGGTGACCCTACCCTTGGCGTTGGTAAAGTGCTGCTTGAAAATATAACAAATGAAATTAAAAAGGAAATTTATTACAACACCATTGCCTTTGCAGAATATAAAGAAGCAGGTGAAGATTTAGTACTTGTTAAAGGAAATGAGAATGCTGTAAAAATTCTCATGCAGCAGGCAGACATGTTAGGCGTTAAGTGGAAAAATATAGATTTCAATGATAGAATGATGGATTCTAGAAATTAATAATTTTAATGTTTATCATTTTACCTTTAAATCAAATTGAATAATTAATGCCTAATAATATAACCTGAAAAAAATAATTGAAAAATAAGATAGTTTAATATAAATTAAACTTTAATTTCAAACCCTAAATCAACTTCATTAGCTGGCTTGCCACCTTTAACTCCCCAATTTTCTAGAGACGGCTCATGTACGACAATTGTGATGTCATTGCCATTTATCCCTGGATTTTGAGCTAAATTATCAGTTATGGCTTTGTAAAGCTCTTTTTTGGCTGCAAGGGATCTTCCCTGGAACATGGTTATTTCAATTAAGGTTACGTTGTCTGTTTTAGTTTCAGGGTATTCAAAGTTGCTTTTATCGAGTTCATATAACCTTTGAAATCTATCATAATCTGGTATTTTAATTGCCTGAACCAGAGCATCATGTACTCCGTCCAGTATGGCTTTTTTATATTCACTAGATTTTCCTTTTAGTATTTCTACTTTTACAAGTGGCATTTTTTTAACATCCGCTCATTATTTTAATTTATAAATTTGTTTTGCCATAAAATGTTATTTTTGAGGGTTTATAAAGTTAACTGCCCTATTCATGAATAAAAGCTGTTTTTAAATAATTGATTTTGTATTGCAGTTTTTATTTTAAACCGAAACCTTTATATGCTCTTAGACTCACAAGTTATATTACTGACTCATGAGTCATTAACATGATTTAGTAGTCATGATAGGTATAGGTGAAATGATATGTCACTTGCAAAATGGAAGGAAAGAGAAAGAGAGCAGCGTCAAAATGATATTATAGATGCTGCTAGAAAGCTGTTAATTGATAGGGACTTTGATGAAGTTTCTATGGATGAAATAGCAAGAGAAGTGGGGCTTGGCAAAAGTACGCTTTACCTTTATTTTAAAAATAAAGAATCGCTGTACTTTGCCATAGTCTTACGTGGTATCCGAATCTGGGATAAAATGATTAAAGAAGGAGTTGAAAAAGGAAACACTGGTTTAGAAAAGTTTATAGCATATGGAAATGCAAACAGGGAGTTTTCTACCGAATACCCTGATTACTTCAGGCTGCTGTACTCCCCCACATCAATTAAAAAGCAGTTTGACATGGAAAAAATGAACAGCAGTGAAGAGTTCCAGGAAGTAAGAGGATTATTTAAAGAAATAATGTCTGTGGGAATAGACTCCATACAAAAAGGTATAGACGACGGTGAAATCAGGCAGGACATAGACCCTGTGGAAGCTGCAATTCTTTTATCTGTGATCTTCAACGGTAAGGTGAACATGGGCGATTGGGCTAAAGAGATGCTTGAAAACAGAGGAATCAATGAAGAGAAATTTAGCAGTGATATAGGGGATTTATTTCTCCACATGTTAAGAAAATAAGGGAAGGAATTAGTTGTATGGGTGAAAGATGCCATAACTTTTTACAAAAAAAAGTTTGGCTGTAGTATAGCTATTTAACTAAAAGAATAAGCCATAAAAAACAAATATTTAAATTTTTGATATATAAGCGTTATTTTAGTAAAGAGGTGTTAAATATGGATTATAATGAATTGGGAAAGAAATTAAATGAACTTTTAAAATTGGAAAATGAACCTGTGGCCATAAAATGGTCTGTAAATGAACCCCAAAATGTTGAAAAGGAAAGCGAAAAATCAAGATTCTGCACAAAACTTACCAAAGCTATGGGAGGGGAAATATTTTATTCTACCCTTGAAGAAGAAGCGTGCATGGGCGGTGCAAGATATTGCGGACTTAAAGATATGAAAGAATACCCTGCAAATGTGCAAAGCGGAGCATTCATGGTCCCAAATGGCCTGTATAAAGATATTGCTGCAGTACAGCGTTCAAGAGAACATGAAACATACATAAATCCCGGGATTTTCAGTGCAGTTGTTTTTGCCCCTTTAAACAGGGCAGAATTTGAGCCAGATGTGATATTCGTGCTCTGCAGCGCAAAACAGGGGATGGAAATACTCCACGCAAATGCATATGACTCAGGAAAACATGGATTGGGCACTGATGCAGTTCCTGTATGCAGTTCAATGGCCGCAACACCATATATGACTGGAAAAGTCACTTACGGGTTCGGAGACGTTGCAGCAAGGAAAAGTATGGATATCAATCAGGAAGACATTATGGTCAGCATTCCTGGAAGCGATCTCTCACGTATAGTTTCCAATTTGGAGGAGATGAGGACTAAAATGTTCTTTAGGGAAGAATAATTCCTTTTTTTTAAAAAATCGTAATTGAAATCTAATGGGGAAAAATCATGATTGAAAACTTAAATATAAAGAAAACACCTAAACAGCTTTTACTTGAGGCTAAAATTGGTACATGGTCTGCAGTGGGTGTTACTATCGCATCAGCTATGTTTCTGGTTGCGCTTGTAGTTACTTTTGTAATATTTCCACTGAATTTTAACTGGCAGGGTATAGAAATTTATGCCCAATCTTACACTCAGCATTACTGGCAGATACTGATGTTTGTGGTTCCATGTTTCCTTATCGCGCCTTTATACCTCATTTTAACTGTAAGCATTCACAGATTCACCCCTGAAGAAAAACAGATATTAAGTCTGCTCGGCATCGTCTTTGCAGTGGTATATCTAGCACAGATCACTGCCAATTACTATTTACAGATGACTGCCATATCCCAGAGTATTTCAACAGGATTACTCGATGGAACTACTCTCTTTGCCTTCGGTAATTTGAATTCTGTCTTCTGGTCCATGGAAGTACTGGGATATACATGGCTGAGCCTGTCTATGATTTTCATTGGACTTCTCTTCAGCGGAGGGAAAATGGAAACAGCAGTAAAGTGGATATTTGTGGTAAATGGTATACTCGGGATTGTAGCAATTATACAAGCAGTTACACACCTGGACTTTGGATTCCCTTTCTCACTTGTTTTGTTCGCGTTTACATTTCCTGCATCAACTGCAATGATAGCGCTGCTTTTTAACAGGCTAAAAAAGACAACAATTTAACCTTTTAGACTGTTGGAATTATTATAAACTATTTTAAAAAAAGAACCTCATGTGATAACTATGAATTATGAAAGCCAGTATGACCTTGCTAAAGATAAAATAATTATGATTATGGCAGGATTGATGGTCGGGCTTCTTGTAGCTGCCTTTGATTATTCAATTATGGCCACAGCTATGCCAAAAGTTATTAACAGTCTGCAGGGCATGGAATATTATGTGTGGCCCTTTACATTTTACATGTTAACATCCACCATTGCAATAATCATTTTTGGCAAACTATCAGATATTTACGGCAGAAAACATGTTTTAATTGCAGGAATTATCATATTTGTCGTAACTTCAGTTATGTGCGGTTTTGCAACCAGCATGCTGGAACTGATTATATTCAGGGGGCTTCAGGGAATTGGAGGAGGAATTTTGATATCACTCCCCTTTATTGTGGTTGGAGAAATTTTCGCTCCAAGGGAAAGGGCCAAATATATGGGAATACTAGCATCAGTATTTGGGCTTGCAGATGTCTTAGGACCCATTCTTGGAGGTGTAATCACAGATAATTTAGGATGGAGAGTGGTGTTTTTTGTAAATGTCCCTGTTGGAATTGCTGCTGTAGCATTGATCCTTTATTCACTTCCAAATTTCAAACTGGATGGTATTAAAAAGGTTATTGACTATACAGGGATCATTACATTTACATTAGCTTTAAGTTCGCTGTTTCTGGCAGTAACACTTGCAGGAGATCTAAATAAATACCCATTAGTTGAGATAGCTGGAATTCTTGTATTTTCTGGAATTATGTTTATACTGTTCGTCCTGGCTGAAGGAAAGGCTTTAGAACCTGTTTTACCGCTGCGCCTCTTTAAAAATTCAATATTTACTGTATCTGCAGTAGAAAGCTTTTTAGCAAGTGCACTGATGTTCAGCGGGATAATTTACGTTCCTTTATTTGCACAGGGTGTTTTGGGAATGAGCGCTACAAACGCAGGGTTCCTAATGATCCCCATGTCATTATGCCTTACAATGGCATCAATAATTACTGGACAAGTCATATCTGTGACAGGAAAATATAAAAATCTTGTAATTGCTGAATTTATTATAACTGGAATAGGGGTTGTGCTTCTTGCTACAATGAATGCCAGTACGTCTCCCTACCAACTGGTTGCATATTCAACAATTCTGGGTATTGGTTCAGGAATGGCATATAACATATTCAACGTGGCGGTGCAGAACGCATTTACACTACGGGATATAGGTATTGTAACAGCTTCAATGCGGTTTTTCAGGAACATAGGCACTATAATATTTGTTCCCGTATTTGGGTTTATAATGAATTTTACTCTAGAAATTACAGTTACTCTGGGCAAAACTCAATCTTTAGTACTTTCTATACAGAATATTTTCCTTGCAGCCATAGTGCTGGCATTTGTGGGGTTGATTACTGCGTTCTTACTTAAAGAAATACCTTTAAGTGGAGATGCACCTGTAACCCAAGAAGAAGTTTCTGGGGAGTGTATAGAAAAAGTAAAATAACTTTTAATGTTTATATGAATCTTAAAATATCGGAAATCACTTAAATACAACAGGATAAATGTTAAATTTATAATTAAAAAGTAAAAATACTGAATGAAAATGAAGAAAAATTTCATTTAATCAGGTTAACTAGAGGTAATAATATGATTAAAGTGGCTCTAACAGGCGCAGGCGGGAGAATAAGTTCTAAAATAGTTAAAGCAGTACTTGAACAGGAAGATATGGAACTGGCGGCAGCTATAGGGTCGTTAGATACTTCACTTGAAGGAAAGGACATAGGTGAGATAATAGGTGCAGGAAATATAGGTGTTCCAGTAAACGGCGCCCAAAAGCTCGCTGAAGTTTTAAATGAAAAGAAACCTGATGTCCTTATTGATTTTACCAGAGCTGATGCATCTGTGGGTACAATTAAAACTTCAGCAGAGTGCGGAGTTAATGTGATTGTAGGTACAACTGGATTTTCAGATGAACAAATGGCATCCATAAAAAAATCCATAAGAGAAAATAAGGTTAATGCAGTTATTTCTCCAAATATGGCGGTAGGTGTGAACGTGTTCTTTAAAATCATCGAAGATCTTGCCAAAATCTTAGAAGACTTTGACATTGAAATAATGGAAGCCCACCACAAGCATAAAGTTGATGCACCTTCAGGAACTGCTGTTAAAGCCTATGAAATCATAGCTGATGCTCTTGGTGGAAATAAAGATGAAGCTTGTGTACATGGCAGGCATGGAATGGTAGGTAAACGAAGAGAAGGAGAAATAGGGATGCATGCTGTCCGCGGTGGAGATATTATTGGAGACCATACTGTGCTTTTTGCAGGCGAAGGAGAACGAATTGAAGTTGTTCACAGGGCACAGAGCAGGCAGGCGTTTGTATCTGGGGTGATTAAAGCAGTGCGCTATGTTGTTATGACTTCAAAGGAAATTAGTGATATGGGAGATGTTTTAGGTATAAAATAAAATTTAATATGTTTATTTTTTATTTCAATATTTCATTAAAATATTGCTTTGATGAGAAAAATAGCCTAAATTTTAAATAAAATCTCTTATTTAATCTTTTATAATATATAAATGAGCATTATTTATTTAAATTTATTAAAAATATTTTTTATAAAATTCATCTTCTTTTTTTAACTTAATTCGATTTTAAAAATGTAAAAAGTACTAATGATTGGAGATTATTTAATGTGTTAGTCGCCCATCAATATTTTTTAAAAGTTTAAAATCTTATCTTTATAAAATTAGTATTATGGGCACCTACAAAAGTAAGTGTCCACGATTGTTTAATGTGTTAATGGACAAATATTGGAATATTTTAATTTAAAATGGGTAAATACACATATAAAATGGAGTTTCTTTAATTTCCATTGACTATTTCATCTCCCACTTTCTCAAAATACTCCAAAAATTCATTTTTCTTAGATCTGATGGATTCTAAAGTTAAATCAGGAGCAGGGTTAATCTTGAAAAAAACATTTATAGTATCCTGATTACTGCTACTTTTTTCAATATATGCGTTGTCTTTTAATTCGCTTAATTTTTCGTTTATGGGAGTTATGTAATTAAATAATAAACCAGATCCTCTAAAATTCCATATATAATTTTCAATATCTGCTACTTCTTTTAACTTAAATACACTTTTATCACATTTCATAGTTTCTCACTATATTATACTATATTCCACCAATTACTTCTAACTATCGTTTTTTAGTGCTTATCATGAGTTAATAAGGTTTAATCATACAAATATTACTTTTTAAAAGCTTTAATGCAAAGTTTGTAAAAAAAATCGTATGGGTTTTTCAGGCTGCAAAAAATCAAAGTTAGAGAAAAAGGGGGTATCCTTTTTATCAAATTTGGATTTAAATTAAATCCAGTTCACCCAACCTTTCCTTTGTTTTTTCAACACCAAGCTGAGCATTATCAATATTTTTTGCGCCTGTGCACACTACTTTTCCTGAGCCGAATAATAATAATACAACTTTAGGGTCTTCAAGTCTGTAAACTAAACCTGGAAATTGTTCTGGTTCATATTCGGTATTTTCTAAATCTAATGCTACTGCTTCAAGGTTTAATGTTTTTTCTAGATTTGCAGAGGCAACGATATTCTGTATTGTAATTTCAAATTCTTGGGGTATATCTGCATCTAGCGCCCTCATTTTATCTACAATAATATTTAGAGATTTAATTGAATCTTCTGTAGTTTTTGCACCAGTACCTACTAGTTTTCCTGATCCAAATATAAGAGCCGCTGTTTTGGGTTCTTTAAGCTTGTAAACAAGCCCTGGGAACTTTTCTGAGTTATATTCCACACCTTCTAATGTCAAAGCTACTTTGGGCAGTTCAATTGACTTTCCAAGAGTTGCAGAAGCTACAATATTTTCAACTTTAATTGGTACATCTGTCAAACACATTCCTCCAGGTTTTAATTCCAGATCATTAATTTGTTTTTTACATTCCATATAGGTTACATTAAAAAGTGTCTTTTAGGAATTGTTAAAAATTATCAAGATAAAAAAATAATGCTAATTTGAAATAAATATCATCCAAAAAAATACAGCTTTAAAATTAATACCCTTATTTTTAAATTAATGTGACATAGTAAATTCAAGGGTTTAATTAAAATATGATTGATAAAAACGGTTTTAGACTTAATAGACTAATCTCACCTGAAAATATATGCACCTCCTGGAAGCAGTTCAAGAAGCTGAACTTAGATTTTTGACTGCGAATTTGAAAGGTGAAACTTTCCATGTTTCAGGAAGGCCGGTCTAAGATTTCAAGTAAAATGTGGAAATGAGATAACATAACTGAAATATATAAAATACAAAAAATTAAGTTTTTATATTACTTTAACAAAATCTAATTTGAAAGGGGAGTAATATGAATAATAATAAAGCATTATTGATATTTATTGGAATTGGAATAATATTATATTCGTTAGTAAGTTATTTAGGGCATAAATCTCCTTTTAACATATTTAATTGTTCGTTAGGTGTTATGGTTATTTTATTTGTTTTATATAATGAAGATAAAAAAATTAATTATTTGACAATTTTGTTTTGTGTTAATATATTTCAATGGTTTATTTCTGTTTATATATTATTTAATAATCCTGTTTATAAAACAATAGATTACTACTATTATTCAGTAGGTGCATTGTTCTTTACTTTGGTTTTAGTTAATTTAATTCGTATAAATCACCTAAAGATAAAAACTAGCATGTTAAAATATAATAAAAAATTAATGATCCAACTTATTGGCGTGATTATCATAATTAGTTGTTTAACAAGTTTTATAGCTTGTTATTATCCCATACTTTTGTATGGAATTACTTTAGGGCTAGTAGCTTTTATATATGGATTTTATTACGAAGATCAGAAAGTTAATGTTTCGACTAAATATGTTAGGGACATGGTTTCTGTTTTAGTATTACAAATAATTGTTCTCTGTTACTTGGGGCGTCAAATTTCAATAGAGGACTTGTCTTATGCTCTTGTTTTTTCAATAAATATTGCAGTGTTGCTTTCAATTCAAATTTATACAAGTGATTTAAAGATATCTAATGCTAAAAAGGAAAATATCATTGGAATAGGTGCCATAGCCGTATTTATTGTGTTTTTTGGTGCTTTAGCTCTAAAAGGACACCTATAATTTTAGCATGATGTTTAATCCTTTAATGGATTTAATAATGAGAATCTAAGAAGATACCAAACAATATGGCCTCAAATAAATTCTATTAATGCCTTCTTCTTTATGAATCCAATCAAATGGGTTCATTAACGATTTCACTAACGGGGCGAATGCATTAAGTATAACTGCGAACTTTAAACCATGAATGGGCGTCATAAGCGTATATTACAAAGACAACTTCTCTTCGAGGAACTTGATTATCTTAATATATCACCTATTTAATTAAATACTCAGCCCCCTCCAGGAAAAGACTGTGTTTAAGGACTGCAATTACTGCTTCACCCATTATTTAATTAAAAAAAAATTTAATAGAAAGAATAATTAAGATTATTTGAGCTTTTTATAGAATTTAGAGAATTTATGGGTTATTTTGGTTTTAAAAGTACCCATCACCGACAGTAATTTGGGCATATTGTACATTATTATTTCACCCGGCTTTTTGGGAGGGATGCCACTCGTACTGATGGTCTTCAGGTTTTCAAGGCCTTGTTTTTGTTTTTTATAGTGGTAGTCTCCAGGTTCATTAGATCCTTTATCCGATAGTTTCGTCTTATTGACCAGAGTTTCAGCAGCAAAATTATTAGTCCCAAAGATGGGATGATCCATTGAAGTTTCAGTTGTAACAGTGGGAATATCGCCCCCTGGACTGAAATTTACAGCTGACACTGCCCCAGTAAACGCGGCCATTGAAAAAATTAAAGCTATAACAAAAGCAATTAATTTATTTTCATACATGGTTTCATATCCTGTCAAATTAGTATAGATTACATTTTATTTTAAGTATATATAATACTTGTTGAGAATAATTTACTATTTACCCCTATTTTTGAAAAAAAAATAAAAAACAGCCACTTATAGTCCTATTTTTGTATTATTAAAAAGTAGGATGTATATTATATTTGATAAAGAAATTGAATGGCGAAATATAATCTCAGATATTCATAATTTACCTTGTAACTTAAATTCGTCCTTCAAATCATTGCTTGCAGGTGTTTCAGTACTAGAAAAAAGTATTTCTCTCTAATTTGTCCAGTAAATGTGATGTGCATGGGCATTAAATAGCAGCACTCAACATCCATGGAAATTTAGTATATAGGTAATTAATACTAATTTTTGAGTTATATCTTCATTTAATGAATTCCTACCAGAGAGTATAATTATGGGAAATGTAGACATGTGGAATACTCTTTGTTTAGAATGTAAAATTAAAAAAAGAGAGATGTAATGATTTACATCAACACTAAGAAAGGCACGATTACGTGCAGCACGATATCTGCCGAAAAGTGAGATATCATGGCTGATTCAAGCCCTTTCTTCCAGTAAAGCCATCCAAATATAATTCCGCCGGCAGCGTTTAATATGATGGTACGTACAACCACTAGAGGTGTAAGTGATGTTATAGTCATGACGGCAGGCAAGTGGCCTATGCCGAAGAAAACTGCGGCTAAAATAATGGCCAGCCATACTCCAGTCTTTGTTGGTTTTCCTTCACTTGTTTTTTTGATTTTAAAGAATATCCATACAAGAAGGGTCATTAAGAACAGTCTTAACAGGATTTCTTCATTTATTCCGCCGTAGAAAGATGCCAGGAATCCCTGCCATACTGGAGGGTTAACTGAAGCCTGAGCTACATTAATTGTCGCGCCTGCAAAGGAAAACAAATAGTCAAGTCCTGTTATAAGAATACCTGCCAGTATTCCAAGCCCAATAGATATTCCAAGTATTGATTTCAGGTAGCTTTTCACTTCCTTACCTTCAAGCCAACCTTCTAGAATTGGAAGGCCAAGGCCAACCTTCTTGGCTAAGAAAAGACCAATAAGAATAACAACAGCAAACATAATTGTAGTCTGTATGATCTGACCGGTTAAGAACACATATAACGGTACCTGTAAGTTCTGGAGTACATTCCACTCTAATGTCAACGTGTAGGGAAACACAGCTATTGTCCCAAATATACTTGCAATCAGTAAAATTATAAACAATTTCCAGTTGGTTTTCATATTTTCACCATAAATTTGTAGAATTGCCTAGAAAATCATAGTTTTCGAGGGCAGCTTACTTTATCCATTCTACAATGTAATCTATTACCTCTTTTTCTACATGGCCTTCAACCATGTACTCCTGCGGACTTGATTTGCCCTCACCTGCTATAAACAAATGGTTTAATTCGGAGAAAACTTTCAAAGTGGCATTTTCCCTGTGATTGAGTGCATCTTTCCACCCTTTAAAATCTTTAGATTCCAGAACCTGGTAATCGCGCCCGCCTTGAAGAACTAAAATGTCTGTATCTAAAGTTTTAACTGTATTTGCTGGGTCATAATTGTGCAGATCCTTCCAGTAAGCAACTGGCATTGCTAAAGGTAAGTCCTGCCTTGAAATGTTTTCTATAAATTCAGGGTCCTTTAATTTATCCACTTTATTTTTTAAATCATCAAGTTCTGCCTGTTGTTGAGGAGTTATATTGCCCCCTAAATTATACAGGTAGGTGAACTGGTCTAAGATTGCTTCTTCTATTAAACGGGTCATGCCGGCCATGATTATTATCCCTGCCAATTCATTATCCTGTTGACTTATGCGTGGAGCTAGTGTGGCCCCCAGGCTGTGCCCGAGTAAAAATACACGTTTAGTGTCTATGCCTTCTGTTTTACGCATTAGATCAGCGGCAAGCAGTGCATCGTCTGTTACTTCTTCTTTAGCAGTCATTTTATCCACCATGTCTGGTGTTAACTGTTTGGCGTGTATGAAAGTTCTTTTATCATATCGAAGTACTGCAATACCTTTTGAGGCTAAACCCCATGCAATATCTTTAAATATCTTGTTGGGACCTATTGTTTCATCCCTATCATTTGGACCGGAACCGTGTACCAGTACTAAGCCTGGGAAAGGTTCGGAACCAGTAGGTACTGTTAGAGTTCCGGGCAGTGCCCACTTCCCTTCACCAATAGTCACTTCAACTTCACTAAACGCAGATTTATCAACATAGTCTGGTGCATGATACTCCATACTTGTTGGAATGAAGTTCAACCCGCTGATCTGTCCTTCTTTGTTAAAAGTAATCTGTACTTCAATTATAGATCTTTGAAAACTGCAGGGGATAGTAACAATTTTGTAACTTTCCACTTCTGCGGTCTTTGGTGCATTTAGCTGTATTAAAGCTCCGGCTTCTATTATTGTATTAATCCATGTTTCCTGTAATTTGGCTTCATTTAATGCAATTTTCATCTGGTCATCGAATTTACCCGCGGCAGATGTAAAATCACCTGCAAAAAGTAGGCCGATAAAATTTTGCGCTGTTTCTTTTAAATCTTCAAATGAATTCATAATTTGATCCCTCCAATATTACGCATATCAAACTATCTGTAACACATAATATTTGATAACTATAATATATACTTATCGGAATATATAGCTATCGGAATATTTATATCAAGAAAACGATAGAAAATCAACCATGAATGATGAGGATATAAAGATAGTTACAGCTCTTTTTGGTATAATAAACAATAAATTGAGCAAAGCAAGCCAGGAAACCCTTTTAAAAATTTATAAAAATTTAACTATAGCCGAGGCAAGTGCAATTTATGCCGTGGGGCCTGATGAGCCTAAAACTATGAAACAAATTGCTGAAACCCTGGGTGTTGCAGTGAGTACTCCAACAAGAACCATAGATAGGCTGTTAGAGAAAGGGTTCGTAAACAGGAAGGTAGGAGAAAAAGACCGTAGAAAACTTTTAATTGAATTAACTCCCAAAGGTAAAAAATTACTGGTGGATATAGATAAAGAAAATTTAGAAATCACTAAAAAAATGTTAAATGGTCTTAGTGATGAAGAAATAGAAACATTTAAAGAAATATTATTTAAAATAAGTGAAAATATTGAATAAATTTTATTATTCAACAAGAAAATTCCTTTGGTTTACTTATATTATAATTAAAAATTGGCCACAGAAATTAAGAATTTGTCTTTATCTATTTTAATGAATGCCATTTTTTAAATGCACTTTCTTTATTTTAAATTTATATCATAGAAACTTACTTTGCTATATAAATTGAGTATCATTTAATCTAAAAGCCATATTTAATAACCTATTTTAGAAAATAAAATTAATTTTTTTTGTTTTATCTGGTTATAAATTCTTATATTCTTTTTTTTATAAAAAAAGATTTAATAGTAAGATTAACGGGCATTTAGTAATTTTATTTCTTTTAATATCTCCATAAATTTTATTAACATATTTTTATATATTATTACATAGTGCAAATGGAGAAATTTAGTAAGTAATTAATTCCAGTTGATAAATTTTTAGTATATTTGAGGGGAGCCAAAGAATATGTCTACTTCACCATCGCAGCCTTCAGGCATTGAAGAGGCAGGGCATACATTAAGTAAAGAAGAAGCTGCAAGAAAGATGGGAGTTTTCCCTGAGGAAGGGCTTAGTTCTACTGAAGCAACCAACCGTTTAAAGAGTTATGGATCCAACATACTTGAAGAAGAAAAGGAAAAACCCGCATGGAGAAAGTGGTTAGAACAGTATAAGGCCTACATGCAGATTGTCCTCGTTATTGCAGCCATAGTGGGCCTTTTAATTGGTGAGATCAGAACTTTTATACTTCTTATTCTTTTAACAGTCTTCATTGCTAATTTGGGATATCGTCAGGAGGCTAAAGCTTCAAAAAGCGTTGCTGAACTTAATAAAATGATGAAAGTCGTTTCTAAAGTGCGCAGGGATGGTTCCGTTACCCAGATTGGTGCTGATAAAATTGTACCTGGAGATATTGTGATTGTAGATGCTGGTGATCGTGTCCCTGCTGACGGCAGGATACTGGTCGCTGCAAATCTACAGGTGGAAGAAGCAGCCCTTACTGGGGAGAGTATGGCTGTTGATAAAAAAACAGATATGATCACCAAAAAGGATATTCCAATTGGTGATAGGGTTAACATGGCTTTCATGAACACTAACGTGACCCGGGGACATGGAGAAATTTTAGTTACCCAGACAGGCATGAATTCAGAAGTAGGACATATAGCAACCATGCTTAAAGAGCATAAGGTGGGAAAAACTCCACTTATGCAGCAGATTGATAGAGTTACTCTTTTTATTATAGGGATGGCAGTACTTGCATTTATATGTATTTTAATAATTGGGCTTTCTCAGGGAGGATCATTTACAAACCTGTTTAATATAGGGATATCCCTGGCAATCGGCTCTATTCCCGATGCACTACCCGCTGTTGTAACAACCATATTGGCCATGGGGATGGTGGCAATGGCAAAGAAGAATGCGATCATCAAGAATTTGCCTGCAGTAGAAACACTTGGGTCTACTTCAGCAATCAATTCAGACAAGACAGGGACACTCACCATGAACCAGATGACCGTGAGGAATATTTCAACGGCACAGCACCGTTACACTGTCTCTGGGGAAGGGTACAGCTTCGATGGAAAGATAAAAAGAACTGAAGGTGAAGTTGAAGAAAATCTTGATTATGTCCTTTTTCCATGTGCCCTTTGTATTGACACAGATATAAAGGACGGAGAAGTAGTGGGAGATCCCACTGAGGCTGCTCTTTATGTACTTGCTGAAAAAGGAGGCTTGAACGTCAGGGAGTTCCGGAAGAATAATCCCAGAATTGCAAGCATTCCATTTGATTCTGAATACAAATTCATGGCAACATTCCATAAAATGAAAACACGAGAAGGTGTGCCAGTTATCAGAGCATATATTAAAGGGGCTCCCGATGTTATCCTTGGAATGTCTGCATATGGATTAATGCCTGATGGATCAGCCAGTGATTTAAGTGTAGATGACCGGAAAAAAGTTGAGGAAGAAAACGAAAGAATAGCAAGCGAGGGATTACGGGTTCTTGCCCTTGCACAGAAAGATTTTGAACAATCCTCCTTTGATCCTGATGCAGATTTGATGCCGCTCATGAAGGGGCTTACCATGACTGCACTTATTGGCGAAGTTGATCCTCCACGTGCAGAAGCAAAAGATGCAATTCGAAAGGCAAAACAGGCTGGAGTTAGGGTTAGAATGATTACCGGGGACCATGCAGTTACAGCTGAGGCTATTGGCCGTGAACTGGGTATTCATGGAAGGACAATCACGGGTGCAGAATTTGCATCACTAACTGAGGGGGAAGCTCTAAATCAAATCGATGAGATTGGAGTTCTTGCCAGGGTTGCACCAGAACATAAGGTCAGACTGGTGAAAACTCTTAAAAAGAAAGGTAATATAGTGGCCATGACTGGTGATGGTGTAAATGACGCGCCGTCCATTAAAACAGCAGATATAGGTATTGCAATGGGAATTACAGGCACTGATGTTGCCAAAGGGGCCGCCAAGATGATCCTTGTTGATGACAACTTTAAAACCATCGTAACTGCCATAGAAGAAGGGCGGAAGATTTACGATAACCTGCAGAAGTTTCTCAGAATCCAGATTGCCAACATGTTCATGTTCATCCTGGCATTTTTAGGTTCTTCGATATTTGCCATTGCAGGTACAGCGCTTTTCACACCAGGCCAGGTATTATGGGTTCACATGCTCGTTGTTGCACCTATTGGAGTAATGTTTGGGCTTGATATGGCATCGCCAGGCATTATGACTCGTAAACCTCGAAAACATGATGAAGAGATCATCTCGAAAGGAATGTATGTCAGATTATTTATTGCAGGTGCATTCATGGCTGCAGCATCGCTCTATGTGTATCATATGGGAGAAATACATTATGGTTCCATGCAGATTGGCCAGACTATGGGACTTGTATCAATATCACTGATGAATATCTTTCTTGCTCTAAATCTTCGATTTCCTAAAGATACAGCATTTCAAAGCGCTACCTTTTCAAATACTCGGCTTCTTTATGCGTACCTCTGGATTTTATTGGGTACAATCCTTATTACAGAATCAAGGATTTTCCATGAGCTCTTTGGCACTGTTTCACTTGATGCGTACCAGTGGGGTATATGTTTCATTCCAGCAATATTACTTTTTATTATAGGGGAGTTATTCAAGGGATATCTTCGTTACAGTAATAGAAAACATCATTCAAAGCAAGAATAAATATTAATAAGCTTTTAAGCTTAATTGGAAGTTATTAAATCTTTACTAGATAAAGGAGGTATTATTTTGAATGAAGATCCTGTTGATGAAAAGAGACGGAAATGGATTAGAAGACTTACTATTCTTGTGGCAATATGGGGAATCTTGAGCCTCGAATTTTCATCCATTGTATTTGGAGTAATATTCATTCTCTTTGCAGTATTGATTTACCTATCTAAAAGCTTCACGGTTATATATGTGCTTGGAGTTATTTTATGGATTTTAGGGGCGATACAGTTATTGAATGCAGCAGGTTTTAATACAGGATTTACAGTAAGTGCGGCTTACGGGATTGAACTGGTTATAGTTGCAGTTGCTAACTTCGTAATAGGGGGATTGATTATTTATAGGACAAGGAAATTGAAACATGCTTAAATTTAGAAAATTATCATATTCCCATACTTTTAGGTCTTAGTTTATCCTTTCAGGAGAAATAGATTAATTTAAAAAAATAAAATTATTTATTAATTATATGTTTTGCAAGCCTTTTTGAAAGTGCAAGAATAGTAACAACAGGTGGTGCACCCGGAGCTTCAGGTAAAACACTCGCATCTGCAACATAAAGGCCTTCTATTTCAGTCTGCAAATTAGTGTCAACAATATCACCTATTGCAGCAGTTCCACCGGGGTGTGCTCCTCTTGCATAAGTTGATACAAGTGTTTCTGGAATTACACCTGCTTCAGTTAATATTGCGCCTGCTATAGCGGTTCCACGTGCTAAAAGAGCAATGTCTTCTGCAGTGTTGAATTTTATCACATTATCCTGTGTAACTTTACCCGAGGGTTCGTCTTTTATTTTAATCATAAGCCCCAGGATATCTTTTTTGCGAGCTTTATATTTTTTGAGTTTATTTACTAAAATTTCTGAAAAATGAGGGCCTAAGATAATATTGTCTAATTTTATAAGGGCATTCATTGTTACTTCCTTGTTGTACTTTATATTTTTAAGCATTCCTCCAACTGTAACAAATGTATCAACAAAGAGGTTGTTACCTGCATTTAGGCCTATTTTCTGTAGTAATCGAGGTGTTTGTATTGCACCTGCTGATAAGATCACAATATCCGCTTCAAATATCTCATCATTACTTTTTACACCCTTAACTTTTCCATCAGAAACAATAATATCAGTAACAGGGGTGTTTTCTACAACTTTCGCTCCATATCCTTTAGCTTCTTCTATAAATTTAATGCTGGTCCATTTAGCTTCCTTTGGACAGCCAAAAAAACATTTGCCGCAGGGTTTACATAAATCCGGGTATATGAACTTGGGCATTTTTTGAATTTCCAGGCCTAAAGACATGGCAGCGTCCATTATTTTCAGGGTTCCTTCTCCAAAATGTGAGTCTGGAAGAGTATTTATGCTCAGTTCTTCTTCTATTTCTTCAAATTCAGGGTTTAAATCAATTCCTAATTTTTTAAAAGAGTCTTCACAGGTTCTTACAGCATTTCCTGCTGTTACAAGGGTAGTACCTCCTAAACAGACAGTACTTGACACTTCGGTCCCCACGTTCAATATGTCATAATGTTCATATGCTTTTTTAGTGGCAGTAGATGGTCCTTTTTCAATTACAGTGACTGAAATACCTGCTTTAGCAAGTTCTTTTGCAATGATCCCCCCACCTGCACCTGATCCTACAACTATAGCTTTCATTTTAGTATCCCTCAAATGAGTTATAATGATGTATGTGTGTTCCCTAATAGTTATTTCTTTTTTAAACTTCTTCTGGGTTTATTATTAAAACTTTTTCGGTGTTTGTTTCTATTTAATGTCTTTCCTGATCCATTACTAAATCTTTTTGGGCGTTTGTTTCTATTTAAAATTAATTTTAAATACTTGTTAAAGCTTTTTTGAGGATTATCTCTTTTTTTGTATTTTTCGGTTTCGTTTTTCTTTGTAAATATTTTTTGTACTATCACCCCTCCGATTGCTCCAAGTCCGGTACAAGTTACAAGTAAAACAAAAAATCCGATTATCAAAGTAGATAATCCCCATAATTCTAATTTAATCATTTTGGAACTGGATAAAGTCGGAAGATCAGGGAGTACCGGTGAAACAAAAAAGCCGCATATAAAGACGATAAGGCCAATTGCGCCTCCAGCAATCGCACCTATTAGATAACCTCTTTGATTATTTACAGTGAGATAATTTGCAATAAAACCAATTATAACAATGGCAAATAAGCCTTTAATTCCAAGTAAGGGTAAAATAATAAGACCAACCATTATACTTATGAGTATTGCAGCTCCCCTACCAAATCCTGCCATATTTTTTACTTCCAGAAATTTAACCTAATAGATACCTTTATCCATGAGCTTATTTATATCTATTTCGGAATATATTGAATTTTAGAAAATTTCTTGTATAAAACAGGCTATAAATTAATTATGAGCATAATAGAATAGTAATAAATAATAATTTTAATTGTTTTATAAAATAGAATAGATACGCAAAAGTATATAAGTCATTAAGCATGTATTTAAATTGACCATATGTACTCTGGACACTTGCGCATAAAGTGTCCAGGATCCTAAGAAAAATTGTTATTTTTAAAAGATATGGATAAATTATCGTTTATATAAATAAAATCAGCGGTCGTTTATTTTTAAATAAATTATGTAAAGAATATAACCTTTCAATGTATTAATAGAAATTAATTTAATAAATTAACTGTATTTCGATATTTATATATGTGGGTTTTAAATGTAAAATAGTTAATATATATGTTAATACTCGATATGCAAATCTATATAAATCATTAAGGGATATTTTTATATGGACCATAAAAAGTCTCCCTGGACACTTGCCCCTAAAAGTGTCCAGGACCTTATCTTAAAAATAAAGTAAAATATTGTTAATTTGGTCGTTAACATTTTATTCCTGAATTCATTATGAGTTCAGGACTAATATTACTTATCAATTAATTCTAAAATAAGTCAAGTGTTAATTTTAAATTCTATTTAAAAACAGTCCTATTAATATTTAAGGCAAACATACTGGATTTAAATTTTTTATCGTTTATGTCTAAATGGAAGTACTTCCGGTTGTAATTATAATATGAGAATACGTGCAGTTAGATATTCCCCTGAAAATATTACATTAGGGACATGGGCATATTTTTTATGCTTATGCATTAATATTCTAATTTTTAGGCATACCCAAAACTTTATATAGTTTCTCCAGTAACTATATTTATTAATGTTTTAGGTGGACCTAAATGCCAAAGAATACAACAATTAGCGGAAATGTAGAGGAATATCTTGAACTATTATACAAACTTGGCCCAAACGGAGAAAGGGTTTCAACATCAATGATTTCAGAAAATCTAAAAATTGCACCAGCAAGCGCTACCCAAATGCTTAAAAAATTAGCAGATAAAGGCTACGTAGAATACTCTCCCTATAAAGGAGTAGTATTAACTGTGGAAGGCCTTAAAATTGCAAAAAAAATCACCAGAAAGCATAGACTACTTGAAAGATTTTTATGTGACATCTTAAAGATCAAAAGTGATAAGATTCATGACCAGGCATGTGAAATGGAACATGTACTCTCTGATGATGCAGAAAGGGCGCTTTGCCATCTTTTAGAACAGCCAAATAAATGTCCTGGTGACAGCGTTATTCCAGAATGTGATTTAAAATTTACAACCTGTGAAGAATGCAAAGAAAGGAAAGAAGTAGATGTAGAAGAAGTTGGAAAGAGGAATGAAAACCTAATCTCAATACTTGACCTTAACGAACACAAAAAAGGTAGAGTAAGTTTTATAAGGGGAGATCACAAGGTAATTCGAAGGCTTCTAGATATGGGAATTACCATTGGTGCAATTATAAGTGTAATCAAAGTTGCCCCACTTGGAGGCCCTGTTGAAGTTGCAGTTAGAGGATCAAAACTTGCCCTTGGTCGAGATATAGCTTCAAACGTTTTTATTGAAGCTTGTGATGAGATGGGGTGCTGATCTTGGCTGGATACGGCGAAAACGAACCTCAAAAATCATTGAATGGGAAAGGCCACGGGAAAAGGCACCAAAATAGACATAGGCACGGGAAAAATAATAAAAAGGCAGCTGATTTTACAATTGCACTTGCAGGAAACGCTAATGTTGGTAAAAGTGTTATTTTTAATGATCTTACAGGTTCCAACCAGATTATAGGGAACTGGCCTGGAAAAACAATTGAAAGGGCAGAGGGTAAACTTCATTTTGAAGGTTATGACATCGATGTAATTGATTTACCTGGAATATATTCTTTTTCTACATATTCACTGGAAGAAATTGTATCAAGGGAATATATTGCACTGGAAAAACCTGATGTTGTCATTAATGTTGTTGATGCTGCTGTTTTAGAGAGAAATCTATTTTTTACAATGCAGCTTGTGGAAATGGAAGTGCCATTGGTTATATGTGTTAATCAGATTGATATAGCAAAACAAAAAGGAATTAATATCGATACTGAAAAACTGCAGGCAGCATTAGGAGTACCAGTTGTTGCTACTGTAGCTGTAAGGGGAGAAGGACTACATGAACTAATGGAAACAGCCATAGAAACAGCAGAAAAAAAAGAAAATAAATTTACTATACAGGAATATGGTAGCGAAGTAGAAAATAGAATAAAAAAATTAACTGATTTAATTAGGTCTAAAAATCTTGATCTAGGGTATCCATCCCGTTGGATAGCTATAAAACTGATAGAAAACGATCCTGAAATCCAGAAGTTAGTGAAATCCAAATCTGAAGAGGTTGCTAATTTAGCATATAATCTAGCAGGGGAAATAGAAGATATCCATAGAGAACCTTCTTTTTCAGTTATTGCATCTGAAAGATATGCCCTTGCAAACAGGATTGCAGAAGGAGCTCAGATGCAGAGTGAAATAAAGATCACATTTTCAGAGAAACTGGACAGGATAGTTACACATAGGGTCTACGGTTATATCACTTCTGCTCTGGTAATAGGCGGACTGCTTTTATGGACATTTGTAGTTGGAAATTTCTTTTCAGGTTTGCTTTCAGACGCTTTCAGCTTCTTCCAGCCTGTAGATCCTCAAATAAGTGGAGGTTTAGTTAGTGTTCTGTGGAACGGTGCATTTGGAGGTATTGTAGCAGGAGTTACACTTGTTATACCGTTTGTAGTTCCATTTTATATAATGCTCAGTCTAATTGAAAATTCTGGAATATTGACCAGGGTTGCATTTATGATGGATACACTTATGCATAAAATAGGGCTGCATGGAAAGGCACTTATCCCTATGATCCTTGGTTATGGGTGTAATGTTCCAGCTATTGACCAGACCCGTATTTTAGAAACAAGACGTGAAAGACTGCTTGCATCGTTTGCAATTACATTTGCGCCATGTGCAGCAAGAACAATTATAGTTCTTGGTCTTGTAGCGGTTTTTGTCAATATATGGTGGGCGATTGCACTTTATGCCATTGACCTTGCAATTATATTTATAATGGGCAGAATTGCTTTAAAAGTGGTTCCTGGCGAGTCAACCGGATTGATAATGGAAATGCATTCATTTAAAGTACCATCCCTATCAACTGCACTCAAACAGACATGGACACGGACTAAATCACTGATTTATCTTGTACTTCCAATATATGTTATAGCCAGTGCACTTATACAGGCTCTGTATGTTCTCGGCGTTTTAGGACCTATAAATGCTGCTTTAACTCCTATTACAGTTATGTGGCTGGGCCTTCCGGCAATTTCGGGCATTCTGTTGATATTTGGTATTGTTAGAAAAGAATTTGTTCTTTTAATGCTGGTGACTTTGGTTGGCCCGAATCTGGCAGCCTTTTTAACACCGGTTCAATTCATAGTGTTGGCCCTTGTGTCCATGCTGTTTATTCCATGCCTTTCCACTATCACAATATTGATCCGTGAATTTGGAGTGAAAGCTGCCACGTATATATCTGCAGCTAACCTTATCACGGCCATAGTTATTGGCGGGGTCGCGTTTAGAGTACTTTCCCTGGTATTCTAAACTAATTTTTAATTTTAGTTAATTTAACCATAATTACAAAAGTAATACTAAGTTAATCGTTAAAATGCGGATTTGGGTGTAATTATGGAATAAATACTTTAAGTATAGTTAGTTAATGTTAAGTTATCGTTAATTTATGGTGAATAAAAAATGAAATGGTTATTGGCTGCATTATGTATCTTAGCTCTTATTGCAGGTTATTCATATATTACAGTTTCAGATGGTCCTATTGAACCTATGGGAAGGCTAGCCTTTGTTAAGTTAGCAAATCCAGATATGTATCCTGGCCATATTCATTCTGAACTCCTAGCTAAAGAAGCTGAGGCTACAGGATCTAAGTGTGCATTGGTCCTGCAATTGTATGGTGGTTCTAATTATCGTAGTTATCAGGAGGGCAATGTGTATATAATTGAGGTGGCTTTTATTGACACTCAGGGTATGGGTTCAATAAATATGAGCCAGGTTAACTTTTTGGATTCATTTAAAGTGGCGTTATTTGGTGTTCCTGACGGCAGGTATAAATATATGTCTGATGGGCATGTTTATGACACTTACGATGAGATGATGGCTCATGTCAACGAACTTGCCCAAGAACATGGACAACAGGGTCCGCTGCCAATGTTTTATAAAGGAACAGTAAGGCAGGGAAATCCAATAATAACTCCTGGAGAAGGTTTCCCATTATACTTTCAGATATTAACTAAAACATATGGAATTATCCCTGCTTATGTGTATACGTTATCTGGAATGTTTGCACCGTACTTTAATGATCCTTACAGGGATTTTGAGCTTAAGAATGCTTCACAGTTACAAGATGCTTATAATCAGGGATTATTAAACATAAATTATGAGACCAATACAAAGGGCAACAAAACTGCCCTCCAATATTACAAGCAGCTGTACGAAAACAACAGCCAAAGCTACGATAGTGCGTGATTTAAAATTATGGTGAATAAAAAATGAAATGGTTATTAATTACATTAGGTATTATAGCTCTTATTATAGGTTATTCTTATGTCACAGTTTCAAATGGTCCTATTGAACCTTTAGGAAGGCTTTCATTTGTTAAACTAGCCAATCCTGATATGTATCCAGGACATCCCGATTCCGAACTTTTGGTAAAATATGCAGAAGAAAGAGGATCTAAATGCGCTCTGGTGGTACATTTTACTGGAAGTTCCAACTACCGCAGCTACAACGATAGTGGCGTATATATTATAGAAGTAGGTTTTATTGACACTCAAGGTAACGGTTCGATTAATATAAGTCAGGTTAACTTTTTGGATTCTCTTAAAGTGGCGTTATTTGGTGTTCCTGACGGCAGGTATAAATATATGTCTGATGGGCATGTTTATGACACTTACGATGAGATGATGGCTCATGTCAACGAACTTGCCCAAGAACATGGGCAGGAGGGCCCACTTCCGCTGGTATGGCATGGAACTGTCAGGCAGGACAATCCTATTCTAGTTCAAGGATGTGGATTCCCATTGTATTTCCAGATATTAACCCAAACCTATGGAATAATTCCAGCATATGTGTATACGATTACAGGAATGCTTTTCCCTTACTTCAACAATCCGTACAGGGATTTTGAGTTAAAAAATTATGCAACTCTACAATCCTATTATGATCAGGGATTGTTAAATGAAAACTACAAAACAGTTAATGACAGCTATCAGTACAACATATACAAAAATAACCAGAACTATGATTAATTAACCATTTAGTTGATTAATCAGTTAATGGGTTGTGAAATTTATGATGGACTAGGATCGGATGGAATGGTAAAATATTGACCAGCATTCGATTCTGATTCAACTTATATTTCATTCCCATGTTTCTAAGTAGCTTTTTTTTACAGGGGCTACAATTACTTGAAGTACTATATTATTTTCTAAATAAAAAAGTGTAATATTTTAGATATCTGCAGGTTCAAGTCAATATTTAGTTTTAGAAATATGTTCATTCCAACAAATTAAGTATCATCTGTTTTAAGTGATCACTTTCATCTGCGATACAATTAATGGAATTTTCAATATTAACGTCTAATTTATCTTCATAATCATGTTTTAACTGTTTTGTAATGTCTGTAATGATTTCCAGGTGTTCTTGTAGATAATTGGCAGTTGTATAAATAAATTGTTCAGATTCTTCATTTAAATAACTTAATTTATTTAAGAGTTTTTTCAACTTTTCTTCAGCATCCTTACGTTCTGTAATATCACGGGAAATACCAAGAGCTACTGTTTCCCCTCTAAATTTAAAAATGTGAGTATTTATTTCTACAGGTATTCTTTTACCGTCTTTAGTTATGTGAACTATCTCAAATTTAGCATATCCATTGGTCCAAATTTCTATGGCGTGGCTTGCCATTTCTACTCGTTTATCTGGAGCTACAATGTTTACAGGGGATATATTCTGAAATTCTTCATTTGTATAACCCAATCGATTGCATCCCACTTCGTTTACTTCAATGAACTTTCCAGGCATCCCATTTTCATTCATTTTATGCAATGTGATCATGTCATTTGCATTATGAAATATTTCCCTGAACTTCTCTTCACTTTCTTTTAAAGCATTAACCAGTAGTTTATGTCTTGTTATATCCCGACAAACTGTAAGGTAAACTTTTTTTCCTTTATATTTAATTGTATGTCCATTAACTTCCACGGGTATTCTTCTGCCGTCTTTAGTAATATGAACTATCTCAAAATTGCTGTAACCATTTTTGGTTAATGCTACTGCATTAAACGGCATTTCTGCCCTTTTATCGGGAGCAACTATATCAACAGGACTCATATTTAATAATTCTTCTTTAGCATAACCTAATCTTTCAACACCGACTTCATTTATTTCAATATATTTCCCCGGCATTCCATTGGCATCGATTTCACTTAAAGAAATCATATCGTTTGCATTATTAAATATCAAACGGAATTTTTCCTCACTATCTTTTAAAGCCCTCATGATCTTTGCCTGCAGTATTGCAAAATCTTTAAGTGCTTTTTCTGTCTCTTTACGTTTACTTATATCACGAAAAACAACTTGAACTGCCTTTTTCCTGTTATAGGTGAATCCAGCTGCTAAAACTTCTACATCTATGACTTTTCCATCTACCGATAAAAATTTTTCTTCTATTGGTGGAACAGCTTTGTTTTCTACCATATTATTTATACGTTCTATTACTATCTCCTTATAATCTGGATGTACAAAATCAATCAAAGACATATTTGCAAGTTTTTCAGTGTTTTTTACACCTAAAAGATCCATTGCAGTATTATTTGCCCAGATAACTTTTCCTTCACTGTGAAACACAACTGCATCAAAACAATTCTCCAGTAATTTACGGTAGCGGTTTTCACTTTCTTTCAACGAATCCTCTGCTTTTTTACGTTCACTTATATCTCGAGAAATTGAAAGGCCGACATTTTTTCCATTGTAATTAATAATGTGGGCAGTGATTTCTACAGGTATCCTTTGAGAGTCTTTAGTTGTATGGACAGTTTCAAATGTTACGTGATGTTCTTTAGTTGGTTTTGCGAGGGCTCTTCGAGTTTCATATTCCCTATCTATATCATAAGGAGTCATATTCAAAAATTCTTCCTTACTATAGCCTAATCGTTTAATACCTGTATCATTTATTTCAATAAATTTCCCTGGTGTACCATCTTCATTCATCAGATTCAAACTGATCATATCATCTGCTCTATTAAATATTAAACGAAATTTTTCCTCATTTTCCTTTAATATTTTTTTTATATTTCCATCTTTAATTTCACTTTTTAGTTTATCATTGGGTTCTTTTTTATGATCTTCAATCTCCGAAGTATCACCTGTACAATTTAAGCCTCTTCCTATTTTTTCATGATCAGTAATGTCTACTCCCAGCAAGACGAAAAGGCCATCACGAGTTGAAAATCCTGAAATTTGATAATACCTATTTAATGGAGGCAAATAAGCTTTAAAGATTTTGCTTTTAGCAGTGACTATCAGATCTTCATACATTTTAAAATGAAGTTCTAAAACATCTGATCCATATAAATTACTAATATATTTATCAATATAATACTTACATGAATTACCAGAGCCAGCTATTGCGGCAGAATTAACATATTTCACGATAAAATCATGAATTTTACCTTTATCATCATACACTGGTTCGTAAACCGACACACCTTCAAGCAGATTGTCAAATATTTCAAAATTTTCCCCAAATGAGTAATTACCTGCCCTTATCATGTTTTCATCTTCTTTTAAGTATTCCTATAAAATAATTAGTTAATATGAAAAGTATTATTATATTATTATCAAAGTTAAATACTAATATATATATTGTGGTTTTTAGGGATACTTTGAATGGATATTTAGAATATTATTGCCTATTTTCAAATTATTTTAAAGAAAATGCAAATTCAGAAAAATTGTAAAAGTAAAATAATCACTAGAGATCATATAATTATTTAAGATGAAATTTTTGAAAAATGAATCTCATAAATTTAAGTTAAAATTTAGTTAAATTGGTCAGGTGGTCTTTTATGATTTTTACAAAAACTATCCATATAGAAACTGAAAAACCGGGAGATATTATTAATTTAACACATAAAATTGAAGGTGCAGTAGGCGAGTCTAAGATCAGTAATGGTATTGTACATGTCTTTGCTCCACATGCCACTGCAGTTTTTGCTTTAACAGAACTTGAGAGTAATTTAAGGGAAGATATTGAAAAATTACTTGATAATATAACTCCAAAAGAAGTATGGAAGCATGATGTAAACGCTTATTCACACCTCAGGTCAATGCTTCTTCCTCCAGATAGAACACTTCCAGTAAGGAATGGAAGAGTCATTAAAGGAACGTGGCAGGATTTATTTTTTATAGAAGCAGATACTTCAGGCAGGTTAAGAAAAATAGAGGTAACTGTTATTGGGGAATAATCAGATCCTTTTAAATTTTAATGTAATTGGGGGCGCTAAATGAGCAAATTAAAGTCAACTGTTGGATTTGTAGGTGAAAATGGAGTTGTACTCAAAGATCATTCTGTATTTGATAAGGGTGATGTTGTGGTATTGATATCTGCTGAAAATATCAACGAGCTTTTAGGGGAATTAATGAAAATTAAAGAGAATATTGATATGAGTAAGCGTTGGGTTGATGAGATAAAGGAAATTGAGTAAATTGGGAAGTATGAGATTTTGGATGAAGTAATGAAAAATAGAGAATATTGATATGGTAAACGTTGGATGGATGAGATAAAAGAAATTGAGTAGTTAATATTGATGAATTTTTAGTTAATTAATAAAAATGGAAAGTATTGATGAGTTTTTAAAGGAATTAGTGAATAGATGATATCGATGCCCGTAAACTTGAATTGGGAATAAAAGAAATTAAATAAAGCTTCTACTCATTAATTAATTTAAATCTCGCCAATATATTAATAATCAAGAAAAAAAGCTCAATTATGGTTGCAACTGCTATACCTACCATTATAAATATTAAAGCAATTGTTACACTCCAGTCAATCAAAAATGAACTGAAATTGAATGGAAATACGCTGTAAATAGAATATATGGCAGTGAATGCAAATATATTCAAAATCATCTTTATTATATGCCTAAACCATTCTGGATTGAAGATAAGAAACATTATGTTTCCGATGATGGTGGCCATAATTGCAAGGTTTATAACCCATAAAACTTCATTAAACGCATTAGTAATAAAATTAACTTGCCAGTTAAGTATATTATTAAAAATATACAATAAAATTACGTTAACAACTATTGCACCAATATATTCTGATTTTTTAGAATTTTTCTCTTTTTCCCGGCGTTTTGTAGATAAATTATCCATAAAACTTTTGATTTTATTTTCATCATTTTTCATGATTTCCACCCAGTTGTAACTTATACATCGCAAAATTGTTATATTTAATATAAACTATTATGAATTAAATTCAAAATCTTAGATAAAGATCATGTTTAATTGGTCAATACTACAACTTAATGTACAGCCTACTTTCTAGACTTTATTATGAATATGAACAACTATATCATTGCTAATATTCATTAATTTTTGATGTATTATTTTAAGTATAACGTAATTGTATTGCCTACTTTCTAGACTTTA
>NZ_KN050694.1:199407-345194 GCF_000745485.1 Methanobacterium veterum | reverse complement strand
ATTGTATTGTCTACTTTCTAGACTTTATTATGAATATGGACAACTATATCATTGCTAATATTCATTAATTTTTGATGTATTATTTTAAGTATAACATAATTTGACAAGTCAATTGATCCTGATTACCCTTTCAGGTGTCACTATCATGTTTATTTTTTGATCATGCTCTTCTGTGGGGACTTCGCCTATAATCTGGATTTCATGGACAGTAGTTACAACTGGAGTACTTGGTGTAATAGCTTTTTCAGAAATTAGCTCTGATATTTCTCTATCACCGTAGCCCCCTCCTTTTCCAAGCCTGTTTCCAGATTTATCAACTGCAACAGAACCTTCAATTACTAGATTTACCTTAGGGAACTCTCGAAATCTTTGATTTCGGAGCACGAAACGAAGTTTCGTAAGTTCATGAATTTTTTTCCCAAATTTAAAAGCGCCTTTTATGGTTGATGCTGTATCTTCATTCCCTTTAATGCTAAATGGATCTATTAAAAGGAATCCATCTTTAAGCTTGGGTGAAGCCATAATTAACAGCTTTTTATCTAACAGTGCAAATTCACGGACTTTTATCTGAGCTGTATCTGGACTTGAGAAGATAACTTCCGCATTTTTCCATTCTTCAGTGCTTCTTAACATTCTGGCAGCTTCAGTCGAGCCTGAAAAATCAGGTATTCTTCCATAGGGAGATTTAGTTTGTTGGGATAAATTATTATTCTCTAAAGTGCTCCAGATTAGGTTTCTTACTTTTTCTTTCTCTTCGGTTATCATTGGTTTTATTATATGGAGTAAGTTAAATAAATCTATAACACGGGACGTATTTCAGTTAAATTAAAGAATTACTACTGTAAATACTGAATATTAATTATAAAAAATTAAGAGTTTAAAAAAGAATTAAAAAATAGAATTAAATAATTAAATCACCGATGCAATTGCGAGCACTGGAATCATAGCCATAAGAGCCAGATGTGGAGCATATGCTGGTGATGTCTGGAAATTATATTTGAGCGTTGCCCATGTCTGCGTAAATGCTGTAATAACTGCAATTAACTGCAATGCTACAGCTGCATAGAGAACCAGCGCATTACCTGTGGCAATTGCTGCAATTGTGACTATGAGTGCCAGTATCAAAGCACCGAAGTGAGGCGCCAGGCGCATACCTGACATTCTAAATGTTATAAAACCGCTTGCAATACCGCTCACCAGTATGGCGAGTATTATTACAGGATATGTAACTTGCATTCTTTTTCCTCCCTTAAAAATTTACAACTGCGTATGTAGGGTCACTCAGCAGTGTTATGTACGTTGCAGCCCCTGCGAGGCTGGTACCCTTAACAAGGTCTTCCTGTTTCATTCCTCTAAATTCAGCACTGAGTTCGCATACGTAAACTTTAGCACCCATTTCAATAACTTCTATCATTAAATTGTCCAATCTATCGAAAGATGGATGTTTAACCTTTTCTGCGTTACCTTTTTTGGCTATACTTACTCCATCCATGAGCAGGAATATTGTCACTTTTTTACCCATACTGATGGCAGCTTTTGAGAATATGAATGTGGCGTATGCACGTTCTGCATTACCTATTCCATTACTTTGTGCAACAAGCACTTTATCTCTATTAACTACTGCCGCGGATGTTGAAGCAGCTTTTTCTACTTTTTCCAGTAAAATATAAGTTTTATTGTTATCTGTACCTTTTTCAACCACTTTACCATTCATTTCTGGAATGGAAATAGCTATATCTTCAATGGCTTCACTGCTTTTACTTTTGACCTTTAAGCGTTCTCCAGTTGCCATAGAACTAAGCTTGTCCCCTACTAGTATAATAGGTCCGGGGCATGTTTCTCCAGTAACGTCCAATTCTGCTGCTTGTGATTTTGTCATTCTAACAACAACCTTGTCTTTTAAATTATCAACTTCAAATGCGAAACCATATTTCTCTGCTACGTTTTCAAGGCCCTCTTCTGATCCTGGGCTGAGAGTTAAGATAAGCCCATCATCTGCACCGTTTTTTATAATGTTTTCTGCGAGTATAGCTGAATTAGGTGCCTTAATTCCCAGAACTTGCACTGTTTTCATGGCTGTTTTCTCCTAAAGTTCTCCCCATTTACCTTTAAATGTTTTCAAGGCGTCAACTATATCGACAAAGTTTTTAGGAGGTATGCCTATAACAACTTCTTCATCTGTTACTTTGGCGTATTTACGTGAACCGCTACATCCAAGGGTCATGTTTGGTACTCCCCTCTCTTTTACGGCCACTACTGCATCAGCACACAGTGATTGTATACCTGAATAGTCGCTGGAAATTCTACCACCTTTTGCCCTTAAATAAGCTTGAGATACTCTTAAAGCTTGTTTTGGTGTAATTACGAGAACTATTACATCAGGTTCATATTCTGCACTTTCTAGGGGTGAATAAATTGAAGCATAATAATTTTCGCTGGATTTAGGAATAGCAGCTATGGTTTCCTGTGCGCCTTCTAAAGTTTCATAATTTCCAAGTTGATGGTACATCTTTCCAGATGCCACACTTGCAGGTAATGGTTCAATTCCCATTACGCCAGCCCCACCTTTACACAGGTGCTCGTCAGAAGTTGCATAACCTTTATTTCCAGTTAACCTTGCGTCCTGAACAAATTCACAGTGCCTTTTTTTTTCACTTATTTTAGAGTAACCTTCAGGTATTTCATGGGCTGATTTTACCAGTTTTACAGCTACAGGACTTCCTTTTAGTCCTAATAATTCTTTTAATTCTTTTACTTTTTCTTCATACATTATATCTGCCCTCCTTAAAATGTGATACATTAAAACTATACTTTATAGTATAACTATACTTTATAGTATAATTTCTTGTATTTAAACTTTACTTTTTAATTTATCAATAACATCCATATAAAAAAGAATAATGCTAATGCAAGCTGTACATAATATTTATATGTGGAAGCATATAATTATACTATATAGTATAAAGATTTGAGATGAAGATCATGGAAGAATTATCAAATACTGAAAGGCTGATTGTGTCATATATTAAATCTCACCCGCCTGAAGACTGCATGCTGGATAAAATAACAAGAGGTACAAGTCGGAGTAGAGCTACAGTGCTTAAATACCTTGAAATATTGCATGCAAAAGAAATATTAGATTTTAAATTTGTGGGCCGGAGTAAATTATGGTTTTTAAAACATTCCATCCCTGAAAAACCTGAGATAATATCTGAAACTGTTGATCTTGATACTCAAGAAACAAACGAACTTGTATCTGCTGCTTCAAGATTACATATACTACGGTCAAAGGAAGCGGAACTTAAAATCTCAATTAACCGTCCTGAGGCATTAATATTCACTATTAACACATATATGGACATAATAACATCCAATAATTCATTTGATACATTTTTCCCAGGAAAAAAGAATTTGCGTGAGATAATAAGCAGCGAACAAATAAATATGCTTGAAAATATTATACGATGGTTAAGCTCAAAGGATAAGACAACTATTGAAATAGACATGATAGAAAAGTCTGGCGTTTATCGGCCGTATAAAATATCACTGCAGCCAATTTTGGATGATGATGAAGCAGTTATTGGCAGTGTCATTATGGGAGAAGAACTTTCACAATCCCGGCGTACAAAACGCGAGTTAGAAACATTGTTATCTATAGCTCAGGCTGCAAGTTCAGCAGGTAGTGAAGAACAGCTTATGAAAGAGACAACAGGGAGTATCAAAGATATAATTCCATATAAATATTGTACAATATTTTTAAAGGATAATGGAAATTTAAGGCCTGCATACGAAACGTCGCAGTTAACTGGTAAATTACTTCCAAATATTAAAGGATTTATTGAAAAAAGCATGGATACATTGGAAACAAAATCTGCTGGAAACAGAGAATTTTATCTTGAAAATGTCAAGTCAATACTTGAAGATATGTCTATTTCTTTGATGCTGTCTATTCCTATTATCGATGAAGATTCTGCCATTGGTTCTATACTTCTACTGACTACTTTAACTTCAGTTAGCTCTGTAAGCATTGAAAATGTAGAGATGGCTGCCGATGAACTTTCAGGATATCTGAAGATGCAGAGGTTAACCAGTGAGAAAGAGGAATTTGCCAACACTTTACTTGCAATGAACCAGATTTCGACTGTACTTAATTCCACAAGCAACGAAGATGAAATGCTTGAAAAGGCTGTAAAATCTACTATTAATTCACTGGGCTTTGAAATGGGTTGTATTTACCTAAATGACGATAAAGAAGAATTAACTTTAAGGGTACACAGAAATCTTCCTGAAGGTCTTAAAAATATGTGCATGGCAGGCATGTTTAAAGATCTCTTCAGTAAAACACTTGAAAAACAGAATTTAGTATATGTAACATCTGAATCTGAAGAATATGACTCCCTTGAACCTGCAGTTAAAGCAAATGGCATAAGAACTATGTTAATATTGCCCATTAAAAGCGGAGATAATATAATAGGTCTTTTAAATATGGGCAGCAGACAGATAAAACATTACAATGATATCAGTCTCGAAAATCTTAGTTCTATTGGTTTACAACTGGGCTTAGCTCTTGAAAAGTCAAGATTAGCAATTAAACTAAGCAGGAAGTAACAGAGGCACACATCTGTCAAAAATCATGGATTTTGAGTTGAAGAAAAATGTTGTCAAATCGGAGATTTAAAACAGCAAAACACATCGTGTTTGCATGCCGTGCATTTTTCTGGACCCAAAAATTGTAAATTTTTGAGGTTTGGAAAAAATGTAATGTTTTTGAACCCAAAAATCAAAGCTTAAAAAGCTTTTGGAGGATTTTGGGAGCATTTTTGATGCTCACGGCTTAATTTTATGCTAAAGATAAATTTTAATTAATAGTATATAGATCAAATCTATTATTGAATAATATAAAAATCGGAGCGCAAAATGACATTTTCATTATATATACTCATAGTTATAGCACTAATTGGACTTTTTTTAATATGGATATTCTGGTCAAGTATTATAGGTGCTGGATTTCAGCCTACTTCTAAAAAATTGGTTAAACAGATGCTTGATATGGCAGAAGTAGGTACAGGAGATATTGTATATGATCTCGGCTCTGGCGACGGTAGAATTGTGATTAATGCTGTTAAAAAGTATAATGCAAAGGCCGTAGGGTTGGAAGCAGACCCCTCACGTGTATTTTGGTCTCGCTTAGTCATAACACTTTCAGGTATTGGAAACAGAGCCAAAATTGTATGGGGAAACTTTTTCAATCAGAATATCAGTGAAGCTACTGTGGTAACTTTATTTTTAAGTGATACTGCCAATCAAAAATTAAAATCTAAGTTTCTGGAGGAATTAAAGCCTGGTACTCGAATTGTTTCATATGTCTGGAAATTCAGAGGGTGGAAACCAGTAAAAGCAGATGAAACTGAAGAGATTTATTTGTATGTAATAGGCCAAAGTAACTTATCATTAAAAGAACGTGATATACGCTATTATTAGGTTAATGTTTAATTAGTTAATTCTGACACAATCCAATCGTATACTATCTGGTGAACTTTTTCAGATGATTCATCCAGACAATGTGCATTTCCAGTTAATATAACTATTTCCTTGGGCTCATGTGCTTTATTGTAAACCTGTTTAGAACAGTTTATGGGAAGAACAGGATCATCAGATCCATGGATAATTAATATGGAAGTATCTTGAGAAAAATTAGAAACTGAATCAGTCCCGTGGCTTTGAGTTGAAAGTGCAACTACAGTCTTAACAGAACTAGATGATGCAGCAGCTTGAATCACCACCGCGCCTCCAAGTGAATGGCCAACTAAAGCAATTTTGGATGCCCCTAAATTTTCTAAAAATTTAATTCCAGCAAGTACATCATATAAAGATTCTTCAATATCATGAGGATATCTGTAGCGGATTCTAAGGGAGGATATGCCGTTTTTTTTAATTTTTTCAGATAGATCGGGGTATAATTCTTCAGCTGGTGTGTCCCAACCTCCACCTACTCCACCTACCCAAATTACGCTTAAATTGTTACTGTCAACTTTATAAAATCGGCAGGATACTTCACCTCTATCAGTTATCAATTCTACAGGAATATAACTATTTTTGGCATTTTCTCCTATAATTTCTTTGATATCTATTTTAATATCCATAATATTTCCTCTTTTTAAGCTTGATATAAATTTATAAATTAAAATACGGCGCGTTAATTGTTTAATGAAAAACATATTTACTTAAATTTTAGGTGATATTAGTAATACTTATTTATATTTTATTATTATAATAATTAACTAAGTCAAAAAATGTTAAAAACAGTGTTAATTGTTATTTTAAATAATTTAAACTCCATTAATCAAGAAAATCAAATAAAAATACATGAAAAATATAAGACCTCAGTTACTGGTATTGCAGTTATTGGTTATATTGGGGGCGGCTATTGCTGCATTTGTTCCTAACTGATGTAGTCCCGCTTGTAAATATAGGGACACTTGCAGCATTTATTGTAGTTTCATTTGCTGCAATAATATTAAGAAAAACGCAGCCAGACATTCAGCGCCATTTTAAAACGCTGCTTGTACCTATGATCCCTGCTATTACAATAGTATTCTGCATTTTGCTTGTATTTGAACTGCCGACAATTACTCAATTAAAATTTATTGTCTGGCTCGCAATAGGGTTGGTTATATATTATTTCTATGGCCAACATAAAAATCACTTAAACAAAAATCAATGAATATATAATTAATTATAAAATTATTCCTTTAAAGAGAATTATTTATAGATAATAAATATTTAATATAGGGTTATGGTGAATTAAGATGGAAAAGATTAAAGAATTCTTTAAAAAAGATAAATTTGCGGAATATACAGGTATAGAACTACTTGAAGTTAAAGAAGGATGGGCAAAATCTAAAATGGAGATAACTGAAAATCATCTTAATGGGATTGGGACTGTCCATGGGGGAGCTATATTTACTTTAGCAGATTTTACCTTTGCTGCTGCTGCAAATTCTTACAGGACTGTTACAGTAGCTATAAATGCAAATATCTCATTTATGAAAGCCGCTAGATCTGGAACTTTATTTGCAGAAGCAGAAGAGATATCTGCAAATCCAAAGCTTGGTACTTATACCATTACAGTTACAGGTGATGACGGTGAATTAATAGCAATCTTCCAGGGGATGGCCTACAGAAAGAGGGATAAAATAGATATTTAAATATTAAGTTTTAATAAAAAATAAATTAAAGGGAATATGATTAAAAATAAACAAATGGCTGTCTAGTTCTACTTAATTAAACTATACTTAAAAATTGGATCAGTATAAGAACAACAGGCCATAAAATAAACTCTAAATCCGCTAATGTATGCGCAGTTTTTTCTAATTCGCTATTTGATGCTGAGTTTGCCTTATTAATATAGAAATAACTATAAAAAAGGAAAATTAGCAAGAAAATACCCTTAATATCAATTATGTTAAAGTACACTCCCACCACTAAAGGAATGAATGAAATAACATTTAAAGCCTGCAGAAAGTTTAATGCACCTTTTTTTCCCAGCATTACAGGGAGCGTTTTTAAGCCTTCAGACCTGTCATTTTCTATATCCTTCAAATCAAAGAACATAACATTGTTCATGACCCTCATAAATATAAATGAAAATGCTATTATAAAAGACATGTTAATATCCATGGAATAGTAAAAAAGAGGGAAAAGTGCCCCTACTAATGCCCATGTTAATGCTGTAAACATGTTTTTAAATGCAGGAATCTTTTTTGTTAGGTTTTTGAGCACCACGTTGTACAGTATCCCACCGGCCATTATAGCCACTATAAAAACAACCATCCCCCAGTTTGAATATAATACCAGCAGAGAAACTAAAAATAAACTGTAAAAAGCAAATACAAAGGGATATCTATCAGCTTTTCTTTTTAAAAAAGTAGCCCTTTCTGAATTATTTTTAATATCCTTATCGATATCTTTATAGTAATCGTAGCTGTAAATTATCAGAGGCAGTAAATATGATATTAGCAGCATAGGTATGGAAATTTTGATATCCAGAATAATCGATGCGGATATTATAAAACAGGGACTGCACAGTGCAGCTAAATATCCTCCATAGGTAATTTCATTTTTTAAATATTTCAAAGACTTAAATTCAATATTTCTATAATTGGCGTTCAAATGCATATTTTTTCCTCCAGATTTTAATACAATTTTAAACATATTTTACTGATTAATAGATATTGACTTCTTATTATCTGTTTATTTAGGCAAAATAAACAAATAAATAAAAGTAATACAATTTTTAAGTATAAATAATAAATATTGTTTAAAAATAAACTTTTTTATGAATATATGAGTTAAACTAGAGTCACATATCATGTCATACTTAAATAATATAAAAAACAAAGTTTAAAAAAGTTTAAATCGGAGAAAAATATTAAATGAACGTATTTGCATTAATTTCACTGGTAGCCTTTATGGTGTGTTTTTTTCTTGGTAATTTTATTTACCATAAAAATCCAAAAAGCCGGTTAAATACCATAATTGCGTTAACATGTATATTTGTAGGATTTCTCGCGTTTATAGAATTTGAATACAGGCATGCTGAAACCTTTCAGACAGCATTTTTCTGGTTAAAAATCAGTACCCTATGGCCAATAGTGCCTTCCTTACTACTGCATGTCTCATTGATATTTACCAAATCTTCCTATTTAAAAAATAAATTAACCTATCTTTTAATATATCTGCCAGGAATCGCCATTTCTGCAGTTGGATTAACCACTGATTTACTTATATCCGGCGCTTCAAAAGAATACTGGGGATGGACTTACATTGTTCCTGCAGATGCAACTTTATACAACATCATGTCGCTGTGGACAGTTGTTGCAGTGGTTTTAGCAGGGGGAATATGTTTTGCATATTATCTAAAATCATACGATTTAAAGAAAAAACAGGCTAAATACATCCTTGCAGGCCTTTACATACCTTTCTTTATAAGTTTAGCTACAGACTTCATGTTACCAATTGTATTTTTAAGGGTACCTGAACTGACAATGACCACCATGACAATGGGAATCACCCTCATGAGCTATGGAATCTGGAAATATAAATTTCCTGCACTTACTCCTGCTATCGCTGCAGATAGCATTGTGTCTATCATGTCAAACTTTTTCTTTTTACTTGATGATGACATGCGCATAGTAAAGGTTAACCAGGCAACTATGGATCTTTTAGGGGTCGCTGATTCAGAATTAGTTGATAAACCTCTTAACACTGTCTTTGCAGAGGATCAAAAGCCTTTGTTTAAAGAAAATCCATTTAATGGGGATAAAAAATCAATAACTAATATAGAAACCATGTTCAAGGCTAAAAATGGCCACTTAATTCCAGTATTTTTGTCCCTCTCTCAAATTGAAATTGATAACTCCCAAACATTGGGGATAGTTTGTATTGGTAACGATATTACCGATATTAAACTGGCAGAAAATAAAATTAAAGCATCCCTTGAGGAAAAAGGGCTACTTCTTCAAGAAATCCACCACCGTGTTAAAAATAATTTACAGATTATAAGCAGTCTGCTCAGCCTCCAATCTAAATATGTAAAAGATAAAGAAGATCTTGAGCTATTTAGAGAAAGGCAGAGCAGAGTCAGATCAATGGCATTTATCCATGAACAGCTGTATCAATCCTCAGATTTTACAAATATTGAATTTGGAGCATATGTTGAAAATTTAATAAATTATTTGTCCTATTCTTATTCCATAGATCCTTCTTACATAAACTTTAAGTTGGATATTGACGATGTTTCACTGGATATTAATACAGCAATTCCCTGTGGTTTAATCATTAACGAACTTGTAACAAACTCATTAAAATATGCTTTTCCAGCAAACTACTGCAAATCACAGGATAATACAACAAATTTAAATGAGATATATGTATATCTACATTCCTATAAAAAAGATAAATTTATTTTAATTATAAGCGATAATGGCGTTGGATTACCAGAAGACATTAATTATAAAAATAATGGCACCTTAGGTTTATTATTAGTAAATAGCCTTGTCGATCAATTAGATGGGACTATAGAACTTGATAGGACTAATGGGACTAAATTTAAATTAATTTTCAATAAATTAGAGTATTAAGACCAATGCTTATGTTCTTGAGGCTCTTAAATAATGTAATATTTTTATTTGAATATACTAAATCACCTATTTTTTATTTTATATATCAACTAAAATTTAACAGGAAATATTTAATGCTCACGCTATATACATGGGCGAAAGTTAATAGCTAAGCATTTGTTTCAATATAAATATAAATAGAACGTAATATAATCTATTTTTGCCATAATAGCTAAAAAAAGACTTATTATCTTAATTTAATCATTTAATAGTATTCTTTGGCTTTTGTAGATAAAAATATAAGTTAAAAGTTATATAACTTAAATTAATAGATTTAAATATATTTAGAAGTTTCTAAACTTTCGTTTTAGAGGTGTGAAAAATGAAGGCAGATGCAGTCAAAATTAATGATGGTGTATACTGGGTTGGAGTTTTAGACTGGGATTTAAGGAGTTACCATGGATATACCCTAAATGGGACAACATATAACGCTTACTTAATATTTGGAGAAGATAAGACAGTTTTAATTGATAACGCATATCCTGGAACAACTTCTCAGATGTTGGGCAGAATTGAAGATGCCTGTAATAAGGAAGGAAAAGATTTCAAAATAGATATTATAATTCAAAACCATATTGAAAAGGATCATAGTGGTACACTGCAAGAAATGCATAAAAAATTCCCTGATGCACCAATATACTGTACTCAAAAGGCATTAAATGGGCTTAAAATGCATTATTCCCTTGAAAATGTTAATTTTAATGTTGTCAAGACTGGAGATGAGCTTGATGTTGGGAATAGAAAATTAACTTTCATTGAAGCTCCTATGCTACACTGGCCTGACAGCATGTTTACACTGCTCGTTGATGATGGCATACTATTTTCAAACGATGCTTTTGGACAGCATTTATGTTTTAAACAGAGAATGGATGATGAAATTCCTGAATTTGTACTAATGGATGCTGCAAAGAAGTTTTATGCTAATTTACTTACGCCACTATCTCCAATGATACTCAGAAAATTTAAAGAAATTGAAGATCTGGCATTATTGGAAAAAATTGAAACAATTGCTCCTGCACATGGTCAAATCTGGACAGATCCAATGAAGATTATTGAGGCATACAGCAACTGGGCTACAGGTAAATGTAAAAATAAGGTAACTGTCGTTTATGATACAATGCACGGCTCAACACAAAAGATGGCCCATGCATTAGTAGAAGGAATTATGAGTGAAGATGTAGATGTTTTCACCTATTTCTTGCATGAAGACGAACGTAGCGAAATTGTAAAGGATATTTTAGACAGTAAAGCTGTTTTATTTGGAGTTCCTACCATTTTTAACAATCCATTTCCAAGTATTGGAGATTTAATTTATTATCTTGGAAGCTTAAGGTTTGATAGGCCCCAAATTAAAAAATTAGCCCTTATTTTTGGATCCTATGGATGGTCTAAAGGTGGAATCCATAAATTAGCAGATGATATTGAAAACTGTGGATTTGAAATTTTCGATAAACTTGAAGTAAATTTCGTTCCTAAAGGAGAAGAATTAGATAAATGCTATGAAATGGGTAAAAATTTAGCTGTTGAGCTGAAAAAACGCTAGTTAATTTTAAAACAAATTAATTACTTTTTTTCTATTACTTTTTTATAGTTCTATATCTTATCCTATTTTTGAAAGGATAAATGAAACTATAAACCCTAAAACTGTAATTAAACCTGCAAGGTCATGAGTTTCTGAAAAAGCTTCAGGAATCATTGTATCTACGAGCATTGCAAGAATTCCACCTGCTGCAAGCGCTAGAGTTAATGAATTTATACTCTGCGGTAGCTGACTGAATATAGCATAACCTGCCAGAGACGCTAACCCACTGACAGCTGTAATAAGGAGCCACATACCAAATATTGAACCAGGGTTCCACCCTGCATTTTTGATACCGGCTGTACTTGATAAACCTTCAGGTATATTGGATATAAAAATTGCTGCAACTGTCGCAACACTTACAGCACCGCCTGTAATTATAGTAATCCCTATGGCAGTTGATTCAGGGATCCCGTCTATTACAGAGCCCACGACAATAGCTAAACTATTATCTTCAGACATGCCTTTGATTGAACCTGTTTACCTGAACGTTTACGGTGTTTAGCCCCATAGCGCGCAAGATAAATATTTATAACTGTAAAGATTAAGGCCCCCAGAAGAAAACCTGTAACCATGTTTGGGAATCCTCCAAGGGAAAATGATTCTTCCATTAACTCCAAGGAGATTGCTGAAAGTAAAACACCTGCACCAAATGCCATTATAGATGCTACAATACGTTGGGGAATCTTAAATAAATATGCAAACAGTGCTCCAATTAAAAGAGCGGATCCAGCTATTAAACCCCATAATCCTGCCATAATCCATTCGGGTATCATAATATCACATCTTAGTTGACTTATAGTTTTAATGGGTTAATATATCTTTTATTAAACTAAAATTAAAGTGATGCAGTGTTAATTAAACTATTGAGTTTTTTCATCATGTGTCCAATACCTTTGCATCCATTTAACGGATTAAGAACTTCTTTTTCGCTAAACAATTTTTTCATCATGTGAGTATAATAATTTCCACCAAGAATAGTGATTTTTTCGTATTTATCAAGTTCTTTAGACTTTATCTGTAAAAAAAGATTCTCTAATGTAATTGGATTTGATGTTTTATTGTGGAAACATTCACTGTACTGTCCCTGGACAACTTCATCTGGAAATAAAAACCCGTATTTAGCTGATAAAATGCACCATGAACCAAAATCAGCCTTTTTAGCGTATTGCATACATTTTCTGGTAAATGAACCTGTATACAAATTTTCTGCTTTTACAGGACCTTTTTCTGGATTTTCATCCCATATTTTCTTTTTTCCACATGCGATTATACACAGAGATTTCATCATGTAATATTAGAAAGCATATTTAAAAATAGTTTCGCTATATCCTGAAGGTTGTAAAATCGAAGATTTTAACAGCAAACATAACATGTTTGCATGTGCAAAACAATGTATTTAGAATATCGTTGGGTAAACTAAATATTTTTAAGATAACCCATATTTTAAAAGAAGGGTTTATGTGTTGTAGCGAATAGTCTTGTATTTTTTAACATTTTAATATGAATTATAAACCAGTTTAATTCACCCGAATTTAAAATAATGACTAAATTATGCCTCAATTTGCTTAAAATACTCCTATAAATATATATAACAAAGAAAACATAAATATGATAAAGGGTGGCTTAAGTATGAAATGTGAGGAAAACATAGAGCTTGAAGTTATGGGCATGCTTAAAAAGTATGCAAAAGCATATGCAGACAAAGATATTGATGTTATGATGGATCTATTTATAGATGATCCCCATATTGTAGCGATAGGTACTGGAACTGATGAATGGGTTCATGGCCGTGAAGAACTTGAAGAAGGATTTAAACGTGATTTTGCCCAGGCGGATAATATTCAGGTTAAATTTGAAAAGGTCACTATTCAATATGCGGGCAATGTAGCATGGTTATCAGCATTGATGACAATGTACGCCGTGGTTTCAGGAAAAGAAGTACTACTTTCGGGGCGGTTAAGCATGGTTCTTGAAAATAAAGAAGATAAATGGTCATTTGCACATCTGCATTTTTCTTTACCTGCAAATCAACAGGAAGTAGGGCATTCATTCCCAGAATGGATTATAAGTTGATTAATTCAGAGTTTAATTTATAAATTTTCAGTAGTTAACCATAATTCATTTAACTTACTTTTTAAAACACTGTGGAGCTTTTCGGCCCCTATTATTTCTTCTTTTTCTAAATTCCAGCTTGATGGATACAATAAGAAGGGTTTGGACTGTTCACCACCCAATCCTCCATGGCTGCCTATTAATTCTTCAAAAGCAGCTACTTCATTCCTTTGAGCATCATATAAGCTGTTTACCAGAATATCAGGTACATATTTAAAACTGTCTGTTCTTTTTAAATGCAAAGCAGCGTTTTTTCCAAAACCTTTAAGCGGGTTTTCCCCTTCTATCCTGTCATCTTTTAGATAATAGACTCCCTTTGATCCAATTATGAGCGGCCCCTCCTTGCTAGATCGGACCATTATAAATCCAATGCCTTCATGTTGAATTAAACCTGGAATTAACTCAGGAAATACTGCATTAATTTCTTCAAAGGTCATTCTATTTTCCCATTTTTTGAAGTAGATAAGTCCAAGGTTACCTGAGGCAAGTACCGTAACATCAGCTTCTTTATGGGTGATTGGTTTTTCTCGTGGTTTCACTGGAATTTTTAGGGCCTCATTAAATTTTGCCAGCCTTTCACTTATTTTATCATCCTTATCAAGTGATTGCCAGATGTTTCCAGTGAATTCTTTACTGCTTTTAACTGCATTTTCTCTTTTTTCCTTTATCCATTTAGTTTCCTGCCTTTCAATTGACTGCCGGATGTTTCCAGTGAATTCTTTACTGCCTTTAATAGCATTTTCTCTTCTTTCACTTATCCAGCGTTTTCCATCGGCAATGGGATAAGTGATCACCTGGCTGAAGTGGTCTTCATTTGTATCAAATTCATAATATATTTTTAAGTCTTTAGGAATTAGTTTACGCACTAAACCTTCCAGAGTAACTCCGTAGCGCTGTTTAAATGTTGCCCCATTACTTTGCCCATGATCTGAAAGTATCACAAAATGATACGGCCTTGAAGCACTTTTTCTTGCATCATTTAAAAGTAAAAACTGTTTATCTAACTGCTTAAGTGCATAAAAAGCATCACTATCTTTTGTACCGGAGTGGTGTGCTATTTCATCGTAACCTACGTATGTTGCATATACTGCATCAGCCCGACCTGTAAAAATGTCTCCAATAATTGTACTTGTTGTTATTTCGCGTAAAAAAACATTAGCTGTAGCCCTTACAACTAGATAAAGAATGCTGCGGCTCATTCTAGGTTGTATATTCTTTCTCCACTGCCTGAAGCGGGATGCAATTTCCAGGAGGATGTCCCATACCAACAGCACAATGGTACGTGCAAAGTTATATGGGTTGGAATAGAAGAAGTACCATGCCCTCGTATAAAACTTAGACAAATCACTGAGCTTGCTGTAGGTAAATATAGCATTTAATGCATCTCCAGAAAAAAGATTAGATCTGCTCGCTCCATTTATTGCAAGTAATCCATTTCCATCTGATACGCGCTGTTCAAGTAGGGGTGCATCAAATAATCCCGTAGATACCCTTAATTTGTTATCATTTTCCTTTTCAACCCATCTGAAAGCAGGCATATCCTGATTTTTTCCGTGGAGGATACCTGCCTGGGAAGCACCAGTTTGGGAAGAAAGATCAGTTTCCCACTGGAGGATTTTATGGCTCCCATTTTCTATCCACCCCTTAAGTGTGGGCATGTATCCATTATCTAAAGCACTTTGCAGGACAGCTTCTGCCAGACCATCAATTTCTAAAAATATGATACCTGGTTTATCTGAATGATTCTTTTTTGAAAATCGTTCAGTATATCTCTTTAAGACTGATCTATAATAAGATGCCTCATCCCCAATGGTTAAAACTCCAGATACAAGTGTGTTAATAAAAGCTATTCCTAGGGGGGTTAAAACTAATGCTGAGTCTTTTATGGTGATTCCTGGCACAAACAGGCTAATAAACCATATAATCAAACCATTTAAAAGTAATGTACCTACTCCAAACGTAAAAACAAGGAAAGGAAGTGTATAATAAGATAAAAGCGGCCAAAAAATAGCATTTATTATACCGATTAGTGTAACTACTATAAATGCTGTTTCCCAGCTGTTGATACTCAGTCCTGGAAGAAACCATGTCATTAACATGAGCCCTGCCACTTCTGATATCCATAAGACCAATGTACGCCCTAGCCATAGAATGTTCTGGTTTTTATCCATTTTTAACCTCGGATAAATACTGAATACTAAATATTAATATGGATTTTATCTAGTTATTAATCTTGTGAGTTATTAATTATCATGTATTTATTCCTATAGTTATTTGGGTGTTCTGAGTTTTATTACAGTGATTTCAGGTGGACAGTTAATTCTGAGCCAGAATATATTTGTTCCAAGTCCACGGTTTGTGTACTGAACCATATCCCCAACTTTATATTTACCAACTGGGTACTTTAAAAAGTGAGGGCCTCTGATAAATGTTCCAATACCAGGTATCATAAATTGTCCTCCATGTGAGTGGCCTGAAATCTGTAAACTGAATCTCCCTGTTGTTGCACTAATATCTGCAAAGTCTGGTTCATGTGCAAGCAGTATTGCAGGTCCGCAAGAGGGTAATTTATTCATAACCAGATCCAGGCGGTGTTTATTTAATGTGACACTGTCAACACCTGCTACATGCAGTACGGCATCTCCACGTTTTAAAGTATAAACATCATTACTGATGTCTATTATATCGCTTTCTTGCAGTATATTACGAATTTTATCTGCCCCAAGCCAGTGGTCGTGATTTCCAAGGACCGCTAGTGACACATCATTGGGTTGAAGTTTCTTAAGACAGTTAGTTAAGTCATCTACAAGATGATCGATTGCATAAGATACAAAATCGCCGGTTATTGCTACCATATCTGGATTTTGTCGATTGACAAGATCCATGACTCCATTTAGTCTATCTGTTGATATCCACTGTCCTAAATGAATATCCGTAATATGTGCAATGCTGTAACCATCAAAAGAAGGGTCCAGTCCAGGAACTGTTATTTCAACCGGCACTATTTCAAAATGACACGAATCAAATTCATGCATTCCCATCTTTTCCATGGACTTGGACATTGCCCACTGCAATTTTTCGCGTATTTTAAAATCCTTTAGGTCATTTGAAGACGTATCCTTCATTTATCAGTTTCTCCCATAGTAGTGATGATATCAAATATGTAAAATAAAATTTATAAATTAATTTAAAATTCTCAAATTCTTTAATCTTCCAAAAGACTCATTAAATATGCCCACATTTCAATTTCTTCCCTGGCCATAAAGTCTTCACTACGGTATTTTGATTCTTCACTTCCAAATGGATAATATTCCTGGTTAAAATACGCAGTTAAATATAAATCTCCTGATTTATAATCTAATTCTTCTTCAACACGGTTTTTAAGTTTATTTATTGATTCCTCATCGATATCAGTAATTTTATAAGTCACATAGTACTTTTTGGGATCATCTGAAACTCCATAATCAACAACTTTAACTTTCATCTTTAATCCCCAGATTTAGTTAAAAAATCATTAATTACCTGTTCTGCTATTTTTATCTCACTTGATCCCACATGTCCAAGCACAGAATCATATAAAAAAAGTTCAGATCCTTGTATTGATTCTGCAAGAGGTATTACATCAGTATCAGGTGGGAAATACTGGTCCTGATTAATTCCAATTACAAGTGTTCTGGCTTTTATTTTATGCAGTTCTTCGCTTACATCATATATCATAGTAGCTTCATTTTGCCATACTATGTTATTTGCATCAGAATTAGCTCCTTCTAATTCCATTTCATGAATTGATTCAAGAACTTCTTCATTTGAAGAATTTTTATAGTAAGCTGGTGAAAAACCAAATAAATAAAGCATCATCATCGCATTTTGAGGCCCGGTTTGGGGTTTATCCTCATATTTACCATCTAAATAATCTGGATCATTTTTAATGTAATTGTTCATTATAGTAGATAATGCATAATTTTGACCTTTTGATGAAGAGCTTGTAGTGAGAGGTATGATAAAATCCATAAAATCTGGGTATTTTATGGCCCATTGGAGTGCTAGAAAACCCCCCATTGAAGTGCCAATGATACCTTTCAGGTGTTTAATATTTAATTTTTGAGTTAAAAGGGCGTATGATGCATCTACCATATCTTCTACAGTATATTTTGGAAATAGGTGTCCCATGCCTGATGTTGATGGCGATGAGGATCCTGGATTTCCAAGAGATGTAGGGCAGATTACATAATAATTATCAGTATCCATAACTTTTCCAGGGCCTAAAACATCTTTTACACGTTTTACAGATGAGTAATCTCCAGAAGAGCCGTGCAGGTAGACTATTCCATTTATGATATTTCCATTATCATCCAGCTTTTTGGTTCCAAATGTGGCGTATTCTATGTTTAATTCAGGTAAAATTTCACCAGATTTAAATTTAAAGTTCTCTATAGATTCATATTTTGGTTCTAACATGTTATTCCCATTAAAAATTAAGTTTGAATTTTTGTAAAAATAATGATTCATTATTACGTTATTTGATTGCAGAAAACTCTACCTTATGAGTTTTTTAAGATTTGAATTCTACTTGATTATTTAATAATATTATGGAATAGCTAATATTTTATTTTTTCTAAAGCATCAAAGCTTACACACTTTTAGAGTTATATTTGTCAATTGTACATCACATACTTAAATTGGATTCTTATATTAGTTTTATAAAATTAGTTTGGGATAAAAGAAGTGCGAATTAATTATACTTAACTTATATTTCCTTTGTTTAGTTAAATATTAAAAATCAAATTATTGAAAGAATTTACTATCTAATAAATTAAATATTTTCTTAAATGGGAATTACTAATATTTTATTTGTTTATCTAAAGAGTATTAGATACAATTTTTTCTACAGGTCTTGTGAATTCTTCTCCACATTTATTACATCTAAATACTAAGACCTGATTGTATTCATCAAGTCCAATAATGCCTAATTTTCTGGTATCACATCTTGGACAATGACTAATTTCAAAATTGTTTCCAACATCTGTGTTTACCATAATATTACCCCTTTAATTGTCCTTATTTCTCCATGCTCGCCCTAGGTCTTACTAACTTTAAATTAAAAATCATACTGGGCTTATTTATATTATCTGTTAGAGCACTAGTATATTCTTTTCCATAGATATAATTATGTTACTTTCCATAATTCCTGTTTCTAAATAAATTTAAATTTTCGTTTTAAACATAGAAAAAGACATTTTAACCATATTAAATATATTTAGTATAATTTAAGGCGCTAATCTGGAAAATTTTACAAGTACAGTTAAGATATTGCAAATAATTAACATTTTAAGTATTTACATTCTAAAGTGATGTAATGATGTCTAAAATAATAATAACGAAATATAACATTTTTAATGGATAAAAGACAGAATTATAATTGTATGTATGGAAATGCAGCTGGATAAAAAAAAATATCCACTTCATTAAAATAAAAAAGAGGAGAAAAAGCATGGTATCTGCAAAGTTTTATGAGAAATTAATGAAAATATCTAAGGTAATGGAAGAAGAAGGTGATGGAATCAGCTATATCCGAAATGAAGCTGATAATTACACTATTGGAACAAGAAAATATAGTGAAAAAATTGCTAAATACCTTGATGAAACAGTTGGAACATGGGAAGGCAGCGAAGCTCACGTGAAAAAAAAGAAATCTAGAGGAAACAAACAGGAAAAACCAAAAAAGGTGGGCTACCTCTGGAAAATTCCAGTAACTGAAAGTTAATTATTAAATATCTCAAAGGAAATTAACTTTAAATGGTTGAAATTGAATTATTGCCCCTAAACCAAATAAATCCAATTTCTTATTCCTTAAATATAGATTTTATCATGAATAAAAACTTAAAATACATTTAAAGAATATAATAAGTTTCAAGACAATCTAATTTCAAAAAATATCCAATCCGAGATTTATAATCTCTAATTACATATTTCTTTTAATTCAGAATCTTTTATTCAATCTAATTTTTCTAAATTATTAATTTATTTTAAATTAACTTAAAAAAACAGCAGATGAATCTACCAATTAAATAGAAAAGAAATTTATTTTTTAATTAATTAATATTGACTATCATCTATAGTCCATCCACAATCTAAACATTTTAAATACTCTTTACCATTTTCAGAAGCCCTATAAAACATTAAATTTTTACTTCCATATCTATCATAAGGTACAAATGTATCCGGATTTTCTAAACTTACAACGGCCTCAATGTACATCTTCCCCTAATTTTAACTTGGGTATGATGGTCTAAACATATCGTACGTCCACAGTAGGGCATTTAATGTTTTGCAGATGTTTTGGATTGAGTTGTATTAACGTTTTCTGTATTTGAGTGGGTTGTATTTACTGTTTCTGTATCATCTTTTGATATATTTTGTTCTGAATTAGAAGTGCATCCACTTAAAGCTACAATTGCCACCAATAAACAATTCCTATTATTGATTTTATTTGACATTTCAATCCATTTTTATTATTTGATTATTTTTTTTCAAAAATTTAGCCAATACTTTTCAATATGATGTAAGAGTATATTATACTCATCAAAACATAATGGTTTAATCATAAAGCAATTAGCTTGTAGTTTACATGCTTTTAAAAAGTCTTCTGGATTATGTGATGTAGTTAAAATAATTACAGGTAAATCTTTTAATTTACCATTGGTTTTTATTTCTTTTAAAACTTTAAACCCATCAATTAGTGGAATATTTAAATCAAGTATTATTAAATCAGGATCTGCTTCATTTTGATATTTTTCTTTTTTATTTAGATATTTTAAAGCTTCAATACCGTTTGTAATTGAATTTATTTTTGTCTTTGTTTTAAATTCTTTGAATATTTCCTTTATCATCCTTATATCCATATTATTGTCTTCAATTAATAAAATGTTAACTGGTTCGTCATTTGCTTTAATATCCATTTATTTATCTCCATTTTTAATACAGAGATCAGTTAGTATCTTATTGTATTTAATAATTACTCCGATACTTATTTTATTATTTAAATTGGTTATTCTATTAATAAACAAGATTTAATAATTTAATAATTAAATTAACTCCATAAAATACTTTTAAATGCTTTTAAATTGTTTTTAAAGGATCAATTACGCGTATTACTGATCAATTATTTGCAATAATTAATTTATTCTGTTACAAATGGTAGATTTAAGCAAATAAATGATGGTAACTTATTAAATTATTATAAATTTAAATATAGGAATTAACACATGTTTTAAAGGATTAATTAAAATCCAGAAATTTGTTATGACATAATAAGTATATAAATTAGTAACAAGGGCTAAAATATACTTAAATTAATAAAATTAGGAGGGATAATGTATGAATACAATGGGACTTACTGAAATATTATTGATCGAAGATAATACAGATGAATCAAAATTAATAGCTAAAATCTTAGACAAAAATGCAAGTAATATTCATATTACTCAGATTGAAGACGGATTAAATGCTATAAATTATTTACATAAAAAAGACGAGTATAAAAATTGTAAAACACCTTCTTTAATTTTATTAGATTTAAATTTACCTGGTAAAGATGGGCGTGAACTACTTAAAGAAATTAAAACAGATAATCAATTAAAACATATTCCAGTAATTGTTTTAACAAATTCTAATGATGATAAGGATATACTGGAGTCATATGAACATTATGCCAATGCTTACATAATCAAATCTACAAATTTTGATGATTTTAGTAAAGATATGGAAGTTTTTAAAGATTACTGGATTAATAATGCTATTTTGCCCCTTTTTAGGGATTCAAGTTGATTTTTAAACACTATTTTTTTCACATGTTTTTCAATTTTTGTATTTAATAATGTAAATACAATAAAAACGTAAATAGTTGTATTATCAAATTAATTGGGAGGCATAGATAGAGTTGACATGAAGGTGGTTTGAAGTGCCACTATGCCTCCCTTAATATAAATTAGTAATAAAATATATAATCCTTTTGTTTAATTAAAGGTTTTAATATCCAATTTTTGTACAAAGAGGGCCCCATATATCTAAAAAACATCTAGAAAAGATAGTGATCTAATAAAAAATCAAAAAGAAAAATTATAAAAAATTAAGATTTGTTTACATTTAAATATTTGCTGAAAACAGTCTGGAAAAATTTAGAAACAATTCCTTTACTTGATAAATCATTTTCAAGGCTGTATTTTCCAATAACTCTTGAAGCAAGCCCTAAAATTAACTTTGATGTATTTGATTTGGGATTTTTTTCTAAAATCGAATTTCCTGATGCAGATGCTATATTTAATTCTTTATCTTCTGGAATGATTGCAATTACGGGTATGTTAAGGATAGTCTGGATCTCATCAGGAGTTAAAAATTCTTTACCACTTCTTTCTTTGTTAATAACCACCCCAAGTATATCCATTCCTATTTTCTCTGCAACAATTTTTGTCTTTAAAGCATCACTTAAAGAAGTAATTTCTGGAGTTGTAACAAGAACCAGTTCATTTGAAACCTGTAGTGCTGCCAGTGCATCCCTTTCAAGCCCGCCGGGTGCATCTATAAGTAGTATATCTATATCTTCGGTAAGTGTTTCCAAGACTTCTTCAAGTCTTTCTAGTTTCATGTCTTTAAGACCGTAAAGTGAGAGTCCTGCAGGAACAATTTTTACTCCGCCTGGGCCTTCATATATTGCATTATGTATCATATCTCTTCCGGCCAGGACATCCTGTAAGGTCACTGGTTGATTTTCTAAACCTAGAATCAATTCTAAATTAGCCATTGCAACATCTAAATCAAGGACTACAACTTCTTCTCCCTGAAGAGACAGAGCTATTCCAAGATTAGCTGCTATGGTTGTCTTTCCGACCCCTCCTTTTCCTGAAGCCACTACTATTACTCTCGCCATTCTTCCACCTAACATTAGATTAATAATCTTACATAACTACTTGTACTCACAATCATTTATCGATGATAAAGATTAATGTGCTTATTTTCACAATAATAAGTGCAAGTATAACATTATTAAAATAGTATTAAATCAAAAAATAAATTAGAGAAATACTAATAATTACTCTTTATGGAGATGAGTTCTTGATAATGGAAAAGGATCATAAATTCATGAATGAAGCAATTATAGAAGCAAAAAAGAGCTTGAAAGAAGATGGAATTCCAATTGGTGCTGTTTTAGTTAAGAATGGTGAGATAATCAGTAGGGGACATAACAGATTGCTGCAGAAAGACTCTTCAATTTTGCATGGAGAAATGGACTGTATTGAAAATGCTGGAAAACTAAAAGGAGAAGATTATAAAAGCTGCATACTTTATACCACTTTATCCCCATGTGAAATGTGTTCTGGAACAATATTACTTTATAAAATTCCAAAGGTTGTAATGGGAGAAAATAAAACACTTAAGGGACCGGAAGATTATTTAAAAGAGAACGGTGTTGAATTAATTAATTTAGATTTAAAAGAATGTAAAGATATTATGAAGGAATTCATTAAAAGAAATCCTGAAATTTGGGATGCAGAAATAGATAGGGTAATTTAAGTTTCAAGATATTTATATTTCAAGGCATATAGACTCCTGTAAATAACAAAAACTATTAATTTTATATTAATTCTTCCTGCTCCTGCGTAAATATAATATATTTTAATATCAAAGCCATAACCATGAATAAAAAGATATGGGCTTTAATAATCATTTTCTTAGTTGCAGCAACTGCATATGGGACCTATAATTACATTGTAACTTCACAGAAAACCATTGTTGTTGGATATCTACAAAGTGATCATGATTCTGCACTATTTGTAGCAAATGCAAAGAATATGTTTGAAAAAGAAGGATTAGTAGTCAGTTTAGTCCCCTTTAGATCAGGCCCAGATCTTATAAATGCAGCCAATTTGGGCAAAATAGATATTGGTTATTGTGGAATTGCTCCTGTAACACTGGCCATAAATAATGGAACGCCCATTAAAATCGTTGCATCTGTAAATCAGGAAGGAAGTGGGATAGTAGTAGGAAATAATACAAATATAACTAATATCTCTGATTTAAAAGGTAAAAGTATAGCAATACCTAAAGTAAACTCAGTACAGGATGTTTTATTGACTTACTGGTTGTCCCAATATAATATTAGCAGAAATGAAGTAAATATAACTGAATCAGAAGTACCATTTATGCCAAGATCTTTACTATTTAAAAAATTTGATGGATATGTAGCATGGGAACCTTATGTATCTGTTGCAAGTGTAGAGGGTGATGGAGAAATACTTACTTATTCCAAAAAGGATAACTGGAAAAATTTCCCATGTTGTGTTGTAATAGCTACAGACAGCTTTATAACAGATCAACCCGGTGCTTTAAGAAAATTTCTAAAGGTACATGTAGAAGCAACTAACTATGTAAATTCACATAATGATGAAACTGCGTTGATTGTCTCCCAAAAGCTTGGTACAAGTGTTCAAATTGAAAAACAATCGTTAAAAAATGTTGCATTTAATACACCGTCTTCTAATGAATTTAAGAAAAGTGTCTTTAAGTTTATAGATATTCAAAAGCAGTTAGGCTACATAAAGAATAATGTATCAAACGTATCTTATTTTAATTTTAATTTCTGGCCTACTAAATCATCAGGTTTTTAAGTTCACGCTTTTTAAAGGCCCTTTAATTTTATACTTTTAAATTCTTTTATCTCCTAAAGATCTGAATTTATAAAAATAGAAAAGATTCATATCTATGGTAACCCTTCTTTATATTTTTTAAATGAGTCTAAGTCCACTAAGTAGTCTTCATCTTCTTCATAATCCTTGTTTTCTTTTGTTAATATACTGAATATAAGAATTAAAACGCTCATTGCTATGCCCAGAATGAATGCATTTTGAAATCCATTTAAAAGAATTCCAACAGGAGCACTGAATTGAAATGCACCAGTAGAAGGGACTCCTATTAGATCAGTGATTTCATTACTTATTGTAGTAACGAATATTTCATTAAAAACAACAATTCCCATTACAAGACCCATATATCTAGCTGTATTTAAAAGACTGGAAACAGAACCTACTTTTTCTTTGGGACTGTGGCTCATCACTGTTTTGTTGTTTGCGGGGGTAAACATACCCTCTGAAAGTGCCCTTATTCCAAGCGCAGCGAATATAAATAGTATTCCTACGGTTTGATTTAAACGATATAATAGAATAATAGCCATGATAAGTGTTATACATGCAATAATAGTTGGTATACGTGATCCAAAGTTATCAGAGATATATCCAGATAAAGGTCCTATAAAAATAACTACAAGAGATGGAATCAAAATTATAAGACCTGCAAAATCTGAAGAATAACCCATAATAAGTTCAAGATAGAAGGGTAGAAGATAAATTGTTCCAGTAAGGACAAGAGTTGCTATAAATCCTGCAAGAAGGGAAAGAGTAATATAAACATTTTTTAAAATGGAAAGATCTAGTAGAGGCTCAGGATGTTTTAATTCCCATATAACAAAAGTAATTCCCAGGATCAGGGATATAACAAAAGTTATAACTATAGATGGTAACCCCCATCCAAGACTTTCTCCTATGTTAAAAGGCATAATAAATGTTAAAATAGTTAAACCTATTAATAGAGAGCCAATAACATCAAATTTAACATTTTGGACTCTTGTTTTCTGTGAAGGGAGTACTTTAACAGCAAAAATAGTTGCAATTATACCCACGGGCACGACCATTAAAAAAATCCAGTTCCATCCCATATATTGTGTTACGTATCCCCCTACCCCATATCCTGATGAAAGGCCAAGGGTTGTGGTGAGCGAAATATAACCAAAAACTTTTCCCCTCATTCTAGGAGGAAATACTGTTGATATAATTGCAGGCACCATAGAAAGCAGCATTGCAGATCCTATGCCCTGTATTATCCTAAATATGATTAATGAAAAAAAATCGAGAGATATACCACAAAAATAGGATCCAATAGTAAATATGGAAATTCCCATTACAAAAATTTTTTTATAACCTGTAATATCACCTATACGTCCAAAAACGAGTAAAAAGCTTATAAGTGTAATAAGATGAATAATTATTATTAATGAAACCATATCGGTACTTATATCTAAATATTGGGAGATGGTAGGCAATGAAATGTTTACAATACCTGCACTAAATGACCATAAAAACATTCCAAGAGCCAGAGTAAATATAATCCAGTTTAATCTGTGTTCCAAAAAATATTCCTCCGATATTTAAAATATCACTTTAAAGGGTATAAACCTTATTAAGAGGTTATGCTAAAGTTTTAATACTTTTAATGTTTATTTTAGAGCCTAAATGCTTAAAAAATGAGTTTAAATTAATTAAATCCCTAAAAAAAATAATATGTCAGACTAATTCAATTATTTTACTACCTAAACCTGATATTTTTGATTATTTGGATAATGCTGAATTTTAAGCCCTTTAAAATTTCTCAATTTCCTGAAAAATATAAAAATAACTTCCAATAAATAAAAAATAGTGCCTGATTATTATTTAATATGCAAGAAGTGCAATGGATATTATAAACTTGAAGAAAGTGAGTATGAAGACTGTATTCAAAATCTGGGATCTAATGGTCAAAAAAATTCAGTCTTCTGCAGTTTAAACTCATGCAGCGTATGTGGTGGAGACCTAATATTAGTTGAGGATATCTACGACTATTACCAATATCCAGAAGAAAATGTGACTAAGAGAAAAACCAGTTTAGGTAAAATACTCTTTATTTTAGCTGTTTTATGCATTTTAACCTCTTTAATAATAATTCCAAACAATATTTTCTCAAATTTATTAGGTTTGCACAGTTCGATAACTCCTGATCATTCCTTTTTAGGTTCAAATAGCAAAGGATATGTAACTAAAGATGTTTACTCTAATTATGGTTCATCTGGCCCTAAAATAGCTATCATAACAGGGATGCATCCTCGGGAAATCTCTGCTAAAACAGTTGTACCTAAGGTCATAAAATCATATGTGGGCAAACATAACGTCCAAATTGTAAATTATGTGATAAACGTTACCAGCAGCCCAAATGATTATACCATAGGTCGTTATAATGGTGAAGGGCTTGTTGCTCAGTATGTGGTCCCGGATATTAAAAAGTCAGATTATGATCTGGTGATAATTTGCCATAATCATAAATATGGCTACGGTAATGGATATTATATAGCCACACCCACTATGGACTCAAAATCAGTTAATCTCGCAGAGGCTATCAAAGATATCTTGCCTGATTTCAATTATTATCCAAGAAACACAGATGAAAAAGCAGAAAGTACATCAATTAATGATGTTGACAGCCCAATAACGGCTACAGGAACTCCTGTATTTGTCTACGAGATTCCAGAGTGGGAAAAAAATTCTGACGTTTATTCCAATTCAAATAGATTAATTGATGCCTGTTTTAATTTTTTAAATAGATGACCTGTTTTTTTAGATAATTCAGCTTAATAAAGCTTATAATTTAATTTTTTAGATAAATAATCCGTTTTTTTGGATAATGCAGCTGAAGATAAAAGTTTTTCAATTTGACACCTAACATAAATAATAAATATCATATATTAAATAATAAAATAAACATAGAATTAAAACAATCATATGGAGTTTTTATATTTATATGCCCTCCCTAAAATTGATTTAAATAAATAATACTGGAGGTAAAATTATGGAAAAAGTCAAAATGTATACTTTAAGCACCTGTCCATGGTGTAAAAAGACAAAAGAATTCTTTAAAGATCATAAAATACCTTTTGAATATACGGATTTTGATTTAGCAGATGATAAAGAGCGTACAAAAATACTGGAAGAAATGCGTGAATATGGTGCTAATGGATTTCCTTTTGTAAAAATTGGAGATAAAGTAGTCGTAGGGTATAAACCTAACGATTATTCTTATTTAATGGGATTAAATGACTGATTAAACTATTTTTTAAATCTTATTTTTTTTCCACATAATGATTGAATTAAATCTAGATATATTTCATTTTATATTTTAAAACTTTTTATAACCCCTTTTCCTGTCTGATTATTTTACCTTTATCTATCATCTTCTCTAGATAATCCGTTACAAAATTGAATAATGTACCTTTCCTATCGTTTTCTGCTAAAAAAATAATTATATTGGCCATTTCTTTAGTAAATTGAAAAACATTAGTTAAATCACCTGAATTTTTAATTTCAAGTATATAATTATCAACAGTTGATTCAATTTCTTTAAATTTCCTTAACTCCTTTGATGAACTTTCTAAACTACTTTTATTCTCCAAATCCCGATTATTCATACCATTACCTCCAGTAAATTTAATTTCCAGTTTAATAACCATACATAAAAAATTCTAAACTTATTATTAATAAACTGATATAGTGTTAATAAAGTATATCAGTATTGAAGTATAAAAAAGTGCAAGGGGGAGTACAACTGTTAGGCGACTATGTGGAAATTTTATTGGTTGAAGATAATGCGGCTGATGTACGCTTAATAAATGAAATATTTAAGGATTTTACAACACTGAATAAAATGCATGTTGTAAACGATGGCATAGCAGCTATGGATTTTTTACATAAGAAAGGAGAGTATAAAAATGCTCCTCGGCCAGATCTGGTGTTGCTTGATCTTAATCTACCGCGCAAAGATGGCCGCGAAGTCCTTGTAGAAATAAAGGAAGATGAAAATTTAAAATCTATTCCAGTTATAATTTTAACCACATCCAGTGCTCCTGAAGATATTTCTGAAACATATAACTATGCTAATTCTTTTATAACCAAACCTGCAAATCTGGATAGCTTTATTAAAGTTTTAAAAAGCCTTGAAGATTTCTGGATAGATATGATAAAACAGTCATCATAACCCCAATTATTAGAATTTTTTAAAAAAATAAGTCAGTGATTAAATGAAAAACCAGTTTAAACTTGCTTTATGCCAGATGAAAGTCATTGATAATAAAGATTCTAATATAAAGAATGCTTTAGATATGATTAAGACTGCAGCTCTAACTAAGAGTGATCTGGTAATCTTACCTGAAATGTTCAATTGCCCCTATGATAACGATAAGTTCACAGAATATGCAGAAGAAAAGAAAAACAGTAAAACGCTTAAATCAATTTCTAAAGCTGTAAAAGACTTAAATATTTATATCATAGCAGGTTCAATACCGGAATTAGATGGGGACAAATTATACAATTCCAGTTTTATATTTAATAGAAATGGAGACATAATTGGATCTCACAGAAAAATGCACCTTTTTGATATTGATATTCCTGAAAAAATTAGATTTAAAGAATCAGAGACATTAAGTGCAGGAAATCAAATAACCGTTATTGATACTGAACTCTGCAAAATTGGAGTAGCAATATGTTATGATATAAGATTCCCTGAACTTTCAAGACTTATGGCATTAAAAGGGGCAGAACTAATTGTCATACCTGGAGCATTCAACATGACCACTGGCCCTGCACACTGGGAAACTTTAATTAGGGGAAGAGCAATCGATAATCAGCTTTATGTAGCTGCTGTATCGCCAGCTAGAAATGAAAAACTTTCATATGTTGCATATGGTAATTCAATGGTTGCTGATCCATGGGGCAAGGTTTTAGCTAGAGCTGGTGAGAAAGAAGAAGTAATTTATGCTGATATAAACTTATCAAGGGTTAAAGAAATACGTGAAGAATTACCCTTATTAAATGGCAGACGTGAAGATATCTACAGTTTAATAAAAAAATAAAATAAAAATAGGGATTTATCTTTTAACAAATTTTAAAGATGCTGAATTCATACAGTATCTTTTTCCTGTTGGCGGAGGGCCGTCATCAAAAACATGGCCCAGATGAGCGTCACAAAGGGCACATAAAACTTCAGTTCGAATCATGTTATAGCTTTCATCTGTTTCTGTTTTCACATTTTCTTCTGCGATAGGTTCCCAGAAGCTGGGCCAACCAGTTCCTGATTCAAATTTTGTTTTGGAGTCAAACAAATCAATTTCACAGCACACGCACTTGTAGATTCCATCTTCATGACAATCGTGATATTTTCCAGTAAACGCCAGCTCAGTGCCTTTTTTCCGTGCTACATCAAACTGCTGGGGAGTAAGTATTTCTTTCCACTCGTCATCAGTTTTTTCTACTTTTTCCATCAGTTCTACTTTTCCAGTTTTAGATGAATAAATCCTGATTTTTTCTGGATCAGTTTTCATATCTTTTTATATAGTATGTTTATATCTAAATAATTTATAGTGAATTACCAAAATTTAGATTAATTGATCTAAAAAAATGTATTTACATGGTTTAAACCTCCAAAAATATTGAAAATATTTTTGCGGTTCAGGAAAATCAGAATGAATTTCCTTCAATATATTCAATCTAAATTTATCTGTCAAAAGCTTAAAGAAAATCTGCGATTTTTTTACGCCTACAAAAACCAGAGGTTTTTGTGGCCGAGGAAATAAATTTCCTCAGGCGTAGAAAAATGTATAGCACTCGAAAATCTACGATTTTCGGATATATCTAAAATTAAGTGTTTAAAAAGTTACTTAATTCACTATATTATCACTGTATTTAATCAGTTTAATCTAAAATAACTCAAAAGTTATATATTAGAAGTTAATATATTCACATCCAATGAAAAATATCCCTGTTTTATACTGCAAACTTAAAAAATATGAAAGAACATCAAAGGCAAAGTCTGAAGATGGTAGTAAAAAGATTACTCGAAGGTATATGATACCTGTTAAAAAAGAGCAGATAGAAGGTACTGATTTTGAAAATGTTGAAGATATTGTAATTTTAAGTAAAGCAGATTTCGAGCAGGAATTTAATGGTTCACAGGATGTAAATTCTAGTATTAATGAACTGAAACAGTCATTAAACGAAAAAGATCAAGAAATTCTTAATTTAAAAGAACTGTTATCCTGCAAAGATCAGGAATTGATGGAACAGGATCAAAAAATAAAAAATCTCAATGATTTACACGAAGTACAGATAGAAGAACTTCAGTTAGACATTAAAAAGATTAATGACGGCTATCAAGCTGAAATTGAAATGCTCAATAAAGATATAGAAGAACTTAATGCTATTTATAATCAGTATAATAAGTTAAAAACCGTAAATAAAGAGCTTGAAAGAGAAGTTAAAAGATTAACTGATTTACGCACCCTTGAAAAAGAATCTTTGAGGCTCAAAATAAATGAAGTTGAATTAACCAAAGATGAATATGATAAACTAAAGAAAAGTCACGAGCTGCTCTGGGGTGTGGTTCAGGAAAAGGATAATGTTATCAAGGAGCTTGAAAAGGGCAGTATCATGGGTAACATTTTTAAAAAAATTAGAAAAAAAGACGGAACTTAATCCGCAGAAAATATCATGGTTAAAAAAAATAATTTAAGTAAAATTATTTACCTATCTTCTTTAAAGCTTTGTTTGCAACTTTTTTAAGGTCTTTATCTCCAGTAGCAGCCCTTCTTGCTTTTTTAATTGGATCTATAGCTCTTTCATCACCAAGATCACCAAGGGCTTTAAGTGTAGCTACTTTAACACCCCAATCTTCATCGGTTAATGATTCAACAAGAGGTTCCAGAGCTTTTTTATCCCCTATTTCCCCTAAAGCCTTTGCAGCAAATTTTCGAACCGCAAAGTCGTCATCATTTAAAACATCAATTAAAGTATCAACAACGCTGACATCACCAATGTCTTTAAGTGCAAGGGTGATGTATTTTTTTATTTTTCCTTCGTTATCATTTTTTAAAGCTTCTATTAATGGATCTATCGCAGGATTCCCTATTTCCCCAAGAGATTTAGCGGCTTGGAACCTAACTGTAGGGCTTTCATCGTTGAAAGCTTCAATAAGAGGTTCAATTCCATTTGAATCTCCTGATTTACCAATTTCTTCTGCTGCTTCCTTTCGCCTTTCTACATCGCCATCTTTTAAATTTTTTATGAGGGTATCAATTTCACTCGCCATATAAATCACCTTTATTTATAGTAAATTATTAAATAGTACATATTCATTTTATTTAATCACAATAAGGTTTAAACCACTCAGCTGTAATCAATTAAAATTTATTCCATCTATAATTTAAATAAATTATGTTATTCACCTTTAAAAATGTCTTGCCTATAAAAATTAGTTATATAATCTGCGGTATGTGATTAGTTATGATCTTTACAATTTATATTAAATTCTTGATATATGCACAGCATAGTTATTTAAATGAGGTCAAAATTTATTAAAATTAACGCTTGGAGTATTGCGCAACTGTTACTAAATTATTATGTATTGGCTAAATAAATGGAATTTTTTTAAACAATTTCAACCTAAATTAACCAGTAAATACGTTAATGAAGTATAAACCAGACACTTGATAATATACATGAGCGAAAATTAATAGTTTTGAGATACGTGGTATATATGTAGTAAAATATATTTACTTCATTATACAAGTTAATGTACTTATCAATTATTTTTAATATATTCATAGAATGCCAAAAAAAATATTTTTTTTAAAATCAGGATCAAAATATCAAAGATTTACATGAAAACTAATGAAATATATGGTGCAGAAATTGTTGACTCAGCTCTGCTTATTAAAGACTGTTTAATCATATCAGACATCCATCTGGGTTACGAATACGCTTTAAATAGAGAAGGCTTTATGATCCCCAGATTTCAATATAAAAAAATTATAGCTAGACTTAAAGAAATAATAGGCGCTTCAAATGCCAGTAAAATTATAGTTAACGGCGATTTAAAACATGAATTTGGTAAAATCAGCAAACAGGAATGGGATGAAGTTATGGACTTCATTACATTTCTTAAGGAAAATTTTGATGAAATAATTCTAATTAAAGGAAATCATGACAATTTTACAGGGTTTATAGCTGAAAAGTGCGATCTAGATGTATATGAAAATTACTCAGTAGAAAATTACATCATAATGCACGGCGATAAAATACCCCAAGGTTTTGAGAAAATTGAAGAAAATACTGTAATTATTGGCCATGAACACCCAAGTATTGGACTTAGAAGCGGAGAAAGGGTAGAAAAAGTAAAATGTTTCTTAAAGGGGAAAGTAAATGACAAGAAGTTTATAGTAATGCCTTCTTTTAACTTTATAACTGAGGGTTCCGACTGCCTGCAGCAAAAAACTATTTCTCCATTTCTAAAAGATGTTTCTTTAGCTGATTTTGAAGTGTTTGCGGTTGAAAACTTTGAAGTCATGAATTTTGGGAAGATAAAAAATTTATTGAATATAAAAATATAACCAAATTAATTATAAAATAAGAATGAATTAATGCTTAATTAATTCTTATTTTGAGTAAATTAAGGTCAAAAGGATTAAAATGATAAAAAGACAGGAAAAGATTTATAAAGACACTGAAATTAGAGTAGATCGTTATTTTTTACCAGTTTAACTTAAAATTAAGTATTGAAAAAAAATAGTAACATATAATTCATAAAATATTATAACTGATATATTTTATCTCAAAATTAGTAAATTAAAGTCAACAAGGATAAAAATGATAAAAAGACAGGAAAAAATTTACAAAGACACTGAAATTTATAAATTATTACATCCATGGGTCAAAGAATGGTTTAAAAACAAGTTTGATGGATTTACAGAATCTCAAAAGCTTTCCATTATGGATGTACACAAGGGTAACAACATACTTATTTCCTCACCTACCGGATCTGGGAAAACACTTACGGCGTTTCTTTCAATTATAAGCCAGTTAACCATGCTTTCGGACATGGATCAGATTGAGGATAAGGTATATTGTATTTATATTTCTCCATTAAAGGCACTCGATAATGATATAGAAAAAAATATCGATGAACCTTTACGTGAAATTGAAAAGATTGCAGGAAAAGAACTTGGAATTAGAAAAGCTGTTCGCACTGGTGATACAACTCAATATGAACGGACAAAAATGCTTAAAAAGCCACCGCACATATTGATTACAACCCCAGAAACACTTTCAATCCTTCTCTGTGCTCCCAAATTTAGAGAAAAAATAAAAGACGTTGGATATGTCATAATAGATGAAATTCACTCACTTGCAGACAATAAAAGAGGAGTACATCTTAGTCTGACTTTAGAGAGGCTGCAGAATCTGGCAGGTAACTTCACAAGGATTGGACTAAGTGCAACTGTTTCTCCCCTTGAAAAAGTAGCCCACTATCTGGTAGGGTCTCAAGACGGCGAAGTTAGGGACTGTAAGATTGTAGATGTAAATTACTTAAAAAGACTTGATATGAAAGTTTTATGTCCTGTTGATGATATCATAAACTCAGATCCAGAAGAAATGAACAATGCAACTTATAAACTTCTAGATGAACTGATACAGAGCCATAAAACTACTTTAGTATTTACAAATACGAGGAGCGGTACAGAGAGTGTTGTTTTTAACCTTAAAAAGAGATTTAAAAACAGGTATGATGACAGTAATATTATGACCCATCACTCTTCACTTTCAAAGGAACTGCGCCTCCAAACTGAAGATAAATTGAAAGATGGGGAATTGAAAGTAGTTGTATCCTCCACATCTCTGGAACTGGGGATAGATATAGGGTACATAGATCTGGTTATACTTGTAAGTTCTCCTAAATCTGTTTCAAGGGCATTACAGCGTATAGGGAGAAGTGGACACAAGTTACATGAAAAATCCAAAGGGAGGATCATTGTTGTAGATAGGGATGACCTCGTGGAATGTTCATTGATACTGAAAAATGCAATTGAAGGGAAAATAGATGAAATACACATTCCAGAAAACTGTCTAGATGTTTTAGCACAACATATCTATGGAATGGCAATAGAAAGTAAACAGGACATTGATACAGCATATGACCTGGTTAAAAGAAGCTACTGCTATAGAAATCTAACAATAAATGATTATTTAAGTGTTTTAAGTTACTTAGCTGGAGAATACACAGATCTGGAGGATAGATATGTATATGCTAAGATATGGGCTGATTATGACACTAACATGTTTGGAAAGAGGGGAAAATTAGCCAGGATGCTCTATTCAACTAACATAGGTACAATTCCAGATAGGTCCTCTGCAAGGGTCAAATGCGCTGGCCAGGTAGTTGGGCATGTGGAAGAAGATTTCATGGAAAAACTTCAAAAAGGGGACACTTTCGTCTTGGGAGGAAAAATATACCGTTTTAATTATGCAAGGGGAATGACTTTAAATGTTACTCCCTCTTCAGGACCTCCAAGTATCCCCTCATGGTTTTCAGAACAGCTGCCTCTTTCATTTGATCTCGCACTCGAAATTCAACGGTTCAGGGCATTGATGGAAGGTAAATTTCAATACGGACGAAGCAAAGAAGAAATTATGGATTTCATCCACGAATTTCTCTATGTTGATTACAATGCTGCAAATTCAATTTATGAATACTTCAGGGAACAGTACCTTTACGCAGTGATCCCAAGCAATAAAAAGCTTCTTATAGAGCATTACAAAGGTTTTGGAAACAGAAAATTCGTAGTTTTCCATACCTGCTTTGGAAGAAGAGTCAATGATGCATTATCCCGTGCTGTAGCTTACATACTGGCTAAAAAGTATAAACGAGATATCATGATTTCAATTTCAGACAATGGGTTTTATTTAAGTTCAGAAGGTAAAATAGGGGGTTTAGAATCATTTAATGAACTTACCTCTGAAAATATTGAAGATATTTTAATTAAAGCAATTGATAAAACTGAAACTTTGGCTGGAAGGTTCAGACATTGTGCTGGAAGAGCACTGATGATCTTAAGGCATTATAAAGGAAAACAAAAAAGCGTGTCCAGACAGCATATTAAAGGTAAAATACTGTTAAATTTTGTCAAGGAACTTGATGAAAACTTTTCAATACTTAAAGAAGCAAGAAGAGAAGTTATAGAAGACTTTATGGATCTTAAAAATGCGAAACGAGTTTTAAAAATGATTGAAAGCGGGCAGCTTGAGATAAAACAGATAAATACTGTAATCCCCTCACCATTTTCATTTAACCTTGTTGCACAGTGCTATCTTGATGTTTTAAAATACGAAGAAAGAATTGAATTTATAAGGAGGATGCACCAGGCTGTTATTAACCAGATCAGTGATTCAGGTTAAGGTACATGATCATGCCCTTATTCTTAGAATTAACCTAATAAATACAGTTTTATGTAATTAATAAGTATCTCAAATGCTTTTAAATGTTGTAATTGATCTAATTTCAAAATTTCTACCTTTATATATGATTAATCCTATTTTAGCAAAACTTTATATATATAAAATGTTACTTTTTAATTGTAACTTAAAAATAAGTTACATATTTGAAAGTTAAAATTGAAGGAGGTTAAAAAATGAACAAAAACATATATTTGATGTTAAGTGTTCTGTTTATGGTATTTGTAGCTTTTCAATGCGTTCAGCCTGCATCAGCAGTGAAAATAGTAGATCATGGCACTCATTACTTCTGGCTTGATAATTCAAAGATGAAAATGGTATGGAAAACTTACCAGTATAATAATGATTTTTTAAAAACAAAAGCCTTAATTTACTACAAATACAACAACAAGGGAAAATATCACTTAGCCTGGCACGAAGTTATAACAATTGCAAAGGTTACAAAATCAACAGTTAAAATTAGAGACTGGACAGACAGTGATTTTGTCCCACCAACTACTATAGATTACAAAAAAACAAAATTAACTGCAGCACAATATTACTGGAGAATATACAGATCCAAGATGCTATACTAACAATTTACTAATTTTACAATTTTTTTCATTTTAAATGAGTTAATGGAACAATAAATCAAATTCAGGCTGCAACTTGTAATACTCATCTAATAGCGTGGAGCCTTAATTATTCAGTCGTTAACTTTAACCTGTAATTAAAATTAAGTTCATATTTAATCAATAAAAAATACAAAAAAGTTAAAAAAATTTTATCTTTCTTTAAATGGAATAGATTATTATCAATCTAAAAAGAATAGAATTATAGAGACATTGCGCCTCTTTTAATTAAATTCTAGAATTTATTCAGTAAAATAATGAACAAAGTCATCTGCGTCCATTTCAATGAACCATTGACCATTTGCAGTCATTATAGGGGTTCTGGTTATGACAACTGCAAGATCTTCAGCTTCCATATCATTATCAGTATCCATTTTTTCACTGATTAATTTTAAGGCGTCGCCTATTGATTCTTTGGTGTCGAATCCAAGCAACATTTCTCTTACATCCATTCCTACTTCTTCTGACGCGTCTGGATTTTTTGCAACTTCAACACTTTTTAAATTATTGAAAACTCTTACTGCAATTGATTTAATTTCGTTATCTTTCATAATAATCACCAAAATAGGTTTCTGTTAATACAATAAAACTCTTTTTATTTAAATACTTTAAGAACAACTATATAAAGGTTTTTATAGCGAGTAATGTAACTTTTTAAACTTAATAAATTTGAGATTAATGAAAATTAAAAAATTTTGGAGAGTTGAAAAAATGTTAGCAAAATTGATGATTTTACTTCAAAAACAATAAGTTTTTTGCATGCTGGCATTTTCAAACTTCAGAAATCAGAGATTTCCAATGTTTGAGAAACTACGTTCCTCAACCGTAAAAATTCGAAGAATTTTTACATGCCCCGAACACTGTGTCTTCGGGGGCCCAAAAAATATATGATTTTTTTTTGGATGTTGAAGAAAAAACTCTGTTTTTCCTGAACCCAAAAAATTGATTATGATTTTTTAGAAGTTGAAGTATTTAAATACATTTTTTATAGATCAATTAATCCACCATCATTTGGTATTTGCTATAATTTACATTTACGACTTTAGCAAATGATATCTGTATTTAAAACCATATAATAATACAAAGTACTTTTGAATTATTAAATTTAATAATCAAATATTAGGAGCCTAACAATGTTGGAAAGACTGGATAATATAATATACATGCTTTTAGTAGATTTAAAAGAAGGAAATCCCATAATAAAGTTAGCTCAAAGGGAAGATACATTTGAAGAGTTCACCAGGATCAATCTTTATATCTATATTGAGCTTAGCAAGGATTTTAATGTCCCAGTTTCATATTTAACAGAGTTAGAACGTTTATTTGGAAGTGGTGTTGGCCTTGTACAGGACAGCAATACTGGATGTAAGATTTTAAGGACAAAAGTGCCTCTTGAAAATATTAAACACTTCGAAGAAACTGAATAAGAAATTAAATTTCTTTTTTAATCTTAAATTTAAATACAACAAGTATTAGTTATAAGTTATAACAAAAAAAAATCTCAATATCTTAACTGTTACTGAATTTATCAGGGATGCGGCAAATTGAATAATTTAAGTTTTTTCTGTAAAATGCAGTAAATTTTAGATATCAGGTTAAAGATTAAATAATTAAGTTACTACTTATATTAGAAGAGTATTTACAAGTTGCAGCCTGAATTCAATTCATTATTCAATATCATTTCATTTAAATTAGCTGAATAAATTTGTATGCGAGTGCTATACCTAACAGCCTGAATAATTTGACTTATTACCCGATATTTTTAATATATTTAACTTACATATTAATATTATCAATTGGGTGGTTATTATGCTGGATTTGGGGATACAAAAAGGTAGTAAGGATAAGAGTGAGGAATATAACACAAAATTTCTAAATCAACTTGAACCTGGAGAAGAAATAACAGGTGAAATTTACATAGGTGAAATAAAAAAGAGATTAATTAAGAAAACAGATGTCAATGAATTTTATATTATAATTACAGACCATGAAAACAAACAAAAATGGATATGTGGATTTATAACATCTTATTACCCAAAGTCAGGCAACATTTATGGTGAAAAAGGAGGCAGGGTGTACAGTTTAATTGACAGTTTAAACCATGCCCTCAATAATGTTCCTATGAACGTGCAGGAAAGTTATTCAGTTAATTTCGATACTTTTAGAAAGAGTATAAATAATAATGTGGAAAGTGTCAAGATTAAAGCAGTTCAATCTTGGAATCCCAGTGCCAAAGCATGTAACCTGGAAGTAGTTGATGCAAAAAGCGGTTCTCCTGTAGAAAAAAATGGATCCACAGGTCTAGAACAGCTAGCACAAAATGATCCTCTTATTAAGATAGCATATGACGGCCTTTTAAGTAAAGACACAGAAATTACCAAGAAAAATCTGGCTTTTGAACTTAAGGCTATGTTGAATAATGAAGATATAAACAAAAGTGAATTTAAAGAAGCGCTTCAGAAAATAGATAAATTATAATATACTTGTTTTATGCATGCCTAATGTATTGAACTTAAGGCTATGTTGGGTAATGGAGATATAATTAAAACTGTATTTAAAGAAGCGCTTCATAAAATAGATAAATTATAATCTTAGTTCAATATAACTACCCTTAACTTTCGCCCCTTTGACAGAAATAAAACTTTAGTTCTCCATCTTTTAAATTATTTTCCTTCCAGACCGGGCATTTCTCACATATACACATTTTTTTCGGATTAAGATCATTACACAATGCCTTTCCAGTAGCACAGTACATTCCAGGGACTCTATCTGCTTCAAAATACATTCCACTTTCACTTGCCCATGCTATTTCCTGCATTATTCTCCATTTACCTTCAGCACATACACTCTCTGACTGGACAGGACATTCTGGACACAAACACCTTTTGATGTTCATCACACTGAATTCAACTTTGCTCATATAATTTATTATATCATAACTAATTTTTATTTTTTAATAATGATCCCAATATAATAAAAAATTTTTGTAGTTCCCCATTAATAAATATGAGATTTAGTTTATTATTAGAATATTTGTTAGGTCCCTAAATTTTAAAAGTAATTCATGATACTATTTGCAAATTCATTAACAATTAGATGGTCAAAAATGATAAGATTGCAGTTAAATATCATAAAATTAGAAATTCGTAAAAATAGCAGTAAATGAGTTTGTCAATATACATGTAATGACTGATTTATGCTAATTTTTAAAATTTTTATTTTATTTCTAATTTTAAAAAATTTTGATGTTATTTATTACATATCTAAATAAAAATAGTACTTTTAAACTTTGAATTTAAAATTGAATATTCAAATTTATGTAATAAGAATATATGAATCCTTATTACACAAGTGAAGAACTACTATAATCCTGGATAAAATATTATTTGCTATAATAAAGCGCTAATTTACTGGTCACAATCATTTTAGCCCTTAAAAGGGTTTTATCAGTGTGGTCACTGTTTTTGATTTTTAATTCAATTTTTTGAAGTAAAGGCTCTAAATTATGTGGTTTGCACTTATATGCAGCATCTAAAAAATCATTTGCCATATCAATACCATCAATATTATCCATTTAATCAGACCTCCACTATTTTAAAGTTATAAATATAATTGTCTTCACAATAGTTTAGATTTTTTGACTAAAAATTATGACTTTTTTCACAAATGTTTAAAAACACCTAAATTTAAAAGCATATTCCTGGTTTAAAGTATTAGAAAGTGAAACATGAAGTCGCTAAAACTAATTATATAAAGTTAGTAAAGATCTTAAAATAAATGGAATGTCACAATCTACTTTCTACAATAATGATCATTTACTGTCCCATAAATTCATGTTAATTCTATTTATTAAATTAATTGCTTTTAAAAGGTTATTTTAAAAAACAGTGATAAAAGCTTAATTAAATTTAAATATCATCTTTAACTACTTTTGGCAATTATCTAACTCCAAGATTATTGTATCTTAAAAAAATAATGCCTGAAATTAACCCTTTAAATTTTAAAAAAATGGATAATGGAATATTTTTAATAGTTCATTAGGGTTCTTTAGTATTTAAAAAAATATATCTATTATTAAGGTTAATAAATTAATTGGTGTTATTATGTCAGAACTATATGAAAAAATGATAAATGAAGCCCTGGCGGCTCAAAAAGCAGATGTAAATACTGTGAAAAAATATAGAGGACATGAATTTAAAATGGAACATACAAAGGCGTATGTTGATGTAGCAAATAAGATGGAGGCCATTGATGGACAAAGTGAAGCAGTAATTAATCTTCATGTTGATTCCATTAACACACACTACAATACACTAACCAGCCTCACTGATACAGTAAGGCCTGAAGATGATCCCTTTGTAGAGCATTATCAAACACCTGCAATATTAGAAATTTTGTACGAAGAAGATGAAAGCTTTAAAAAAAGCGTAGACAAATTTATAGAAAGTATTGAAAAGTCTGAAGACATTATAGGGCTTGATTCTGTAAGGAGATATGCAGGATTTTATGGGCCGACATGTGTTGTGGATTTTGCGTTGATCCCTGGAAGTACAAGTAATATAGTAAATAGAATCCTAAAAAGGACCGAAATACCGAATAATCATAAACAAGCCATTTTAGCTGCCAAATCCTGGGGAATGAACACCTCTTATGGTATTGGAGAAGTTTTTGCAAATGAAATAGAAGATGGAATCACCGTAACTGAAGCCATTAAAAATGAAATTGAAATGGTTAAATCAATTTATGAAACTCCAGTTGAAGCCCAGGCAAAACTTATGGATTCTTTAGGCCAGGAATCTTTTGATGTGAGAAAATACATGTCAAATTATAAAAAAAAGATGAAAGAAACAGTGATGGCAGCAGTTGAAGATGACGTGCACTACGGAAACATTGTAACCGTTCCCGCATACTGTGTAGGTGATATATCCCACCATATATCCCAATCAACTTATAACATGTGCAAAGATGATGTAACAATGGCAATTATAGAAGCCACAACTGATGTAATGGAATCAACACTAAAAAATAGTGTTAAAGACTTTAAAAGTGAATATCAAATATTATCAGTCGCTACAGGTGCTGCAGCATGTGCAGTAGAATATATATTGGAACTAGATGGTTTTAATGCCCCAACTGTAGTTGAACTGCTGACAAGAAGGTTCCACAATTTTGTGCAGCTGAATCCAACAAGGCCTGCAGCAGCAGAACTTCACAACTGCGACTTCATGGACACCATCTACAGAGGCTGGAAAGCTCTGGATGAAGAGCGAAGAATGATAAATGGAAGCGGGAAAAAATTAGAGCCCAAAGTTGCAGGATTTAAAGTTAATTTAGATCCAGTAGAACAAAATGAAGTTATAATGAACCCTCAAAGGTACACATACCCTGGATGTGCTATCACGGTAAGATTCTCATCGTTAATGAGATTAGCTGATTACCCCTGCCTTATAACAAGTGAACCTGTGACTGCAACCTTAATGACCAATGTAATAGCTCTGCATAAAGAAACACCAGCATCTCCAGTTAGAGCATGTAAAAATTGCGCCTCAGCGTGTCTTGTTGACTTCAGACACTCATACTGCCAGTGGAAAGAAGCAGTATAACTAATTTATTTTTTAAGGTGGTGCTGAAAATGAAATGTTATATGTGTGCTTTAGAAGGTAAAGATTCAGACGCCGTAGCAATCTGTATAGTTTGTGGTATGGGGCTGTGTATGGACCATGTGATACGTGAAGATGTTGAAATATGGGAGGGAGGATTTCCTTTTCCCAGTAAAAAACATGAAAAACCATTACCTCGGATGTTGTGTGAATGGTGCTATGCAGCTTATAAAAGTGATTGATGTGATAGCATGATTTCACTTAAAAAGCGTTTTTTAGCCGAGCTTATAGGAACATTCTTCCTCGTATTTATGGGTGCAGGTGCCGCTGCAATAACTTTAATGATAAGCAAGGGATCTGCCGTACCAAATGCATTTAATATTGGAATTGGAGCTTTAGGTGGTTTAGGCGACTGGTTAGCGGTAGGTCTAGCTTTTGGCCTAACTATTGTTGTATTAATCTATGCAATGGGCCATATTTCAGGCTGTCACATAAATCCTGCAGTTACCATTGCCCTCTGGGCCACTAAAAAGTTTCCTGGAAATGAAGTAGTTCCATATATCATTGCGCAGCTTATTGGAGCATCACTTGCAAGTTTCCTTTTTGCCGCAAGCGTGGGGATGAACGCAGTTACAGTGGGTGGTCTTGGTGCAACTGCCCCATTTGAAGGAATAAGTTATTATCAGGCAATTCTGGTTGAAACAATAGGTACGTTTCTATTAATGTTTGTGATAATGGGGTCTGGTGTTGATAGGAGAGCCGTTCCAGGGTTTGCAGGGATTTCAATAGGTTTTACTGTTGCAGCAGTAATTACCACAATTGGTAATATCTCTGGAGCTTCACTTAACCCTGCAAGGACTTTTGGACCTTATTTAGGCGATTATGTTTTGGCTGGGAACAACCTGTGGAACTATTTCCCAATATACATAATCGGTCCCATTGTAGGGGCGGTTTTAGCAGCCTTTATTTATGAGTACATATCTTCTGAAGAAAAGCTGCCGGCCCAAAGGGTAACAAGGGAAAAATAATTTTTTTTCTTTTTTTATTTATTTAATGCCATTAAAACCTGTTTTTTCTATTTACCTGCGATTTATCGTTGTCTGCATCTAATTTGCTTACAGAACGTAATAGTTGCTGATGGTTTCAACTTTAAGTTTGAATTTAATGAAATTTTTAATTAGCACAAAAATAATGATTTTATTATATTCATTAAATCGATATATCTTTAGTCGAATGGCGGCTATATCTGAAAAAGTCAATTAATATTAAATCGTTTAAAAAAATTTTATTTTTATTCTCAAAAAATTAAAAAAATGAAATGAGTTTATTTTCTTTTTGGTATTAAACCACCTAGAACCATTAAAACAGCTAATAACAAGTAGTTTAAAGGTAATCCTGTATCCTGTAAACCAACTGTTTTTGTAATTTTACTGGCTGCATTTACTGTGCCATCATTGTTTGAGTTGTTATTGTTGTTTGATTGTACATTAATTGTTATAATTCCAGAATCTCCTGAATTCCAGTTATAGGTATCTGAAGTGATGCTTGGTGTTATTTTATAACTACCGTCACCTGCAGCTTGAACTGTTAAGTACAGGTAAGGATCTCCTACTGGTACTGAGTCCAGTGTCCATGTCACTGTTCTTGTCGTCTCGTTGTATGTCCATTTTCCGCTATCCACATGTATATTTACAAATTCTAAGCCTTCTGGTAACTGGAATGTTATTTTAACGTTTTTTGCCATATCTGGCCCTTTATTTCCGAGTTTATAGGTTAGTATGAATGTTTCACCAGGTTTAAGATGTGTTTCGCTGTTTGTTGTGTGGATGTATAGAGTTACAGTTGGTTTTATTGTGATATTGGTAGATAATGTGGCTGCCTGGTTAAGACTATCTGTTACAAAAACTGTTACAGGGTTCTGCTGAGGTACTGATCCCCCGTTTGCTGTAAATACAGCTGAACCAGTTCCATAATTTAATATAGTTTGTGCTATGCTTCCCCATGTTGTAGTAAACGTTAATGGTATTTCTGAAGGGTACTTAGCGGATTCATTACTATGATCAACACCATTTGAATCATTGTATAAATTTACTGTAACATTGGACATCTTAGTATTATGTATTTCAGTTGGATTTGCACTTATTGAAAGTATAAACCATGGATCAGCATTTATATCATCAATATCGCCTGTAATTAGGTTGCTGATGTTTTTTGGGTTTGTATTAAAACCCCACCAGTTATACTCTGCATTTACTGAACCATCCAAATTATTAATAGCACTGCCAGAAGTTGCGCTGTTTCCAACTATCCTGCAGAAATGGATATTGGTAATATTGCCCATATTACGGATAGCACCGCCAAGACTTGCGTTGTTACCAGTGAAAGTACAACCAGTTAAACTATTGATAGTAAAAATATTGCAGATAGCACCACCATTACTGCTTGCAACGTTCCTGTTGAAAGTACAAGCACTTACAGAACTAATAGTACCATGATTGAAGACAGCACCACCATAAGTCGCAGCGTTGCCTGTGAAATTACAACCACTTAAACCTGTAATCGTACCTTTAAAATTGTTGATAGCACCACCATAAGTTGCATTATTACCTGTGAAATTACAACCACTCAAATCAGTAATTGTACCTTTATTGTAGGTAGCACCACCATCAGGGGCATTGTTACCTGTGAATGTACAATTACTCATATTCAAAGTACTGTCCAGCCCATTGTAAATAGCACCGCCACTGGTGGTTGCATCGTTGTCTTTGAAAGTACAACCATTCAAAATAATAGTGCTGTAATAATTGTAGACTGCACCACCATAACTTGCTGTGTTACCTGTGAAAGTACAGCTATTCAAACCAGCACTATTACTGCCATAATTGAGGATAACACCCCATGAAGCATTGTTACCTGTGAAATTACAACCACTCATATTCAAGGTACTCAAATAATTAGTTATAGCACCACCATAAGTTGCATTGTTACCTGTAAAATTACAACCGCTTAAAGTAATAATAGCACTGTCAACATTGTAGATAGCACCAGCCCACAGGGCATTGTTACCTGTGAAATTACAATTAGTGGCAGTTAAATTACCATTATTGCAGATAGCACCAGCAGCTTCATCTGCTGCATTACCTGTGAAGGTACAACTATTTACATTAATAGTGCCCTTATAATTGAATATAGCGCCGCCAATTGTGTTTGCTACGTTATTTGCGAAGGTACAACCATTTACATTGATAGTACCATTATAATTGAATATGGCAGCACCATTTGCTGCTGTGTTGTTTGTGAAAGTACAGTTTGATACAGTCAAATTACCCTTATTGTAGATTGCACCACCATTGCCTGTTGTTGTGCTGGTTAGTGTTAAATTTATGAGGGTTACATTAACACCACTGTCTATATAGAATATCCAGTTGGTGCCTGTTCCGTTTATAATGGTTTTATTCTGGTTTTGACCTATGATAGTCATATTCCTGTTGATCGTAAGGTTTGTATTTCCTGTTCCGCTGTAGTTTCCCTTTGCAATTTGTAATGTTCCATTTTCTTCAACACTGCTTATTCCTTTACCTATGGTCTGGTATGGATTTTCTGCACTACCGTTCCCATTTGTATCATCTCCAGTAGTGTTAACATAAACCGTTGATGCACTGACACTAGAAACAGAAGTTAAAACAATAAAAAAACCCAGTAAAACCATTATCACTAACATTTTAGTGGCTTTTGCATGTTTTTTCAGTTTTTTCACCCCCTTTTACAATTATAAGATACATGAAATTCCAATCAGATTAAACTGGATGCATTTGGATAATTAAAATAGGATCCCATAAAAATTCAGGCCAAACTGAATAGACTTAATAATTCCACTATTAATTTCATGATCAATTTAAACTACTTAAATAATATTATATAACTTTATTCATATTATTAGGCATATTAGATATATATTAGTTCACTAAATGCAAAAATAATTAAAATTTAGTCGTTAAATAAAAAATAAGGCCCAATATAACATAAATTTATATATTAAAACACTTAATATAAGAAGCAAGCGATAACTGTACAAAATTTAGTTTATTCTATTTAAAATTGATTACATAAATTCTTAACCATAAGATACATTTTTACTCATATTGTAACATATAATTTTAATAAATATTCTTTTACAGTAGTTTCTTCATTCTTTAGATAAATAAGACTTTAAAAAATACTGTTCTCCAATAAAGATCGCAGCAATGAACAGTACAGCCACTAAAACAATAAAAATGTCCATTTGAACCTTCATCCATACGAAAGCGCTCAAAGCAATAATATTCAATACAATAGAACCAGTAATGATAGAAGCTCTTGCATTAATATCTTTTCTAATTCTTCTTAACACTCCCCATTGAAAAATGATATCCATTACAAGATAAAATATTGCCCCAATTGATGCAATTCGGCTTAAATCAAATAATATTGTTAATATTGAGCTTATAATCAGTAGATAAACAAGCATATGTTTCTGTACTCTTCCTTTCATGCCCAAATGACTGTGAGGAATCAATTTCATCTTTGAAAGCATAGCAGTCAAACGGGAGACGGCAAATAAACTTCCAATACATACAGTAACAGTGGATAAAATGGCAATTCCCACTGTAAACCACAAACCATATATGCCCAAAGTAGGACTTGCAGCTGCTGCAAGGGCATAATCTTTTGCTGCAATTATCTCTGGCACAGAAAGACTACTAGACACTGCTAGAGTTATAAATACATATAGTACTGTTAATATGGCAATGGAGATAATAATTGCCCTGCCAATATTCTTGTGAGGTTCTACTATTTCTGCACCGCTATTTGTTATCGTGGTAAAACCCTTAAAACTTAGAAGAGCCAGAGCGAATGAAGCAGCAAGTCCTAATCCTTGCTTAGCAGGTATAGTCGGAGGAGCAACTCCTAAAGAAAAAGTTTGAGGAAGAGCTCCTAATGAAAAACCTGCTGCCATTAATGCTGCAAAAGAAAAAATAGCAAGCCCAACAATTTTAACTACAGAAATTGTAGAAGTAAAAGTTTCAATTATATAATTTTTAGAAATATTAACCAAAAATGCAAAAATAAGTAAACCTACCCCAAGTGCAGGTACAAGCCCACTTTCTGGACCTATATTAAAAAGCTGGAGTGTATATGTTCCAAATGTACGGGCTATCAGGCTTTGAGAAAGTACCATAGAAAAAGCCATTAAAAGGGCAGATGATGCTGTAATTGTACCTTTCCCATAGGTTTTCACAAAAAACATTCCAATTCCTCCCGCTGATGGATAAGAATTGGACATTTTTACATAAGTGTAGGCACTAAATGTTGCAATGATGGCACCTCCCACATATGCAACAGCCATTAAGTTTCCAGCGAGTTGTGCTACCTGGCCAATTACTGCAAAAATGGCGGCTCCAAGCATTACTCCAGTTCCCATCCCAACAGCACCCCAAAGAGTGATGCTTCCTTTTTTATAATCTTTTTGACCCATTACTATGACCAACCATTTTTAACCGAATTTATTCAAAAGAAGTTGTTTTGTCTAAAGTTAGCAGCATCCCATACCGGAAATCTGAACATTATCCTCATCAGCCAATATTTCATGCTCTCCGGCAACTCTACCATTTCTTGTAACTATAACCATGAAAACAGGGATTTCTAATTTTTTTAATAAATCACTGACAGAAATACTATTAATTTTCAATTCTTGTACTCCATCTTCTTTAAATGGAGCATTAATGATTTTAATTCTCACATAATCACCATTGACTAATAAAGAACATTAATTTCAATAACCGTGTATTATGGCATATATTATGTTATTCATATGCTTCTCTACATTTTAGACACCTGTTACCGTATGTAATATATTTAAATCTTCACCTTCTCATCAACAGTCATTATATAATTAGTAATATAAAAATTTGATTAGTTATTATTAATTAAAATTAAATCAAATATTTCTTGAAACAGAGCATAGATTAATTCAAAGGGAGAAAAAAAATAATATAACTAAACTGTATTTAGAAGTTAAATATGCCCACTGTTAAAATAGAATCCATTTTTAATTCCTTATTAAATTGAATTACTCCATTTTTTGCACATTGGGTGTAATTTTGTTACATGTTTTCAAGACATCTGGTGAAAAAGGATTATGTAGATTTTGGATAAGATTTATAGTTATAGGAATATACCGCTGGCACAAGACCGTAATATGGATTTTGCTATAGGCCATTATATGTTGATAACTATAGCTGTTTTGAAAAATTTGATGAAATTTTTGATTTTGGTGCTTACTTAGTAATATAATGGATATGGGCACATGATCGTAATATATTAAAACAGAGCTTTAAATTTAATAATTTTAATTCTTAAACACCCAATTGTTCATGGTTTTAAGTATATTTAGACTATATATCTCAGTAAAAAACAGTTAAAATTAATTTCTAAGGCTAAGTAAACTGCTATTTAATTTTTTCAACAATTTGTACTCAGAAATACCATAAAATTATAAACATTAAATGCTTAAAGAAATTTTATGAAAGTATACATATACGTATTAAGCACCTTAGCAGATTGGGAAATCAGTTATTTGACAGCAGAACTAAACAGTGGCAGATATTTGGATAAAACAAAACCTTCAGTTGAACTTATAAAAATTGGGAACACTGAAAAACCCATAAAAACAATGGGAGGTATTATAATTACTCCAGATGAAATTATTGATAATATTCAGTTTAAGGAAGATGATCTACTTATTTTACCTGGAGCAGATACATGGATGGAAGAGGAAAATAAAAAAATAATAGATATTGTTTCAGGTATTATAAATGAAAAAGTAATTATTGCAGCAATTTGCGGAGCCACAATCGCCCTGGCAAATAAAGGAATATTAAACAATAGAAAACATGCCAGTAATGATATAGAAGTTTTAAAAATGTTTTGTCCTGAATACACCGGAGAAAATTTCTATTTAAATCAACCAGCAGTTACAGACAACAATCTAATAACAGCCAGCGGTATTGCCCCATTAGAGTTTTCATATGAAGTATTAAAAAGAATAAATGTAATGAAAGCTGAAACACTGGAAGCATGGTATCATCTGTATAAAACTAATGAACCAAAGTATTTCTATGCCCTAATGGAATCCCTTAAAGAAGCATAGAGAAGTTTCATTCCTTAAAAATATATTATGACTCACAAGATTGTAATATGGATTTTTTAATAAGTTATTGTATGTTGGGAGTTTCAGTTATTAGATTTTGAAAAGTTTGATGAAATTTTTTTGATGTTGGTATATTTGAACTGGCAAAAATCAAGGAGTATTATCAACTGTCAAAATTTTCAATTTTGACGTTTCGAAAATTCAAAGAATTTTCATCAACTTCGTAATATAATGGATGTTGGTCACAAGATCGTAATATATTCATAACGTTACAATATCTGGATTGATTAAATGTTCAAAACTTAAAAAATAAAAAAGTTAGTTAGAATGCCGAATTTCATTCGGACCTCTAATTTTTATGTCTTGTTCTTTTTATTTTGCATTTGTTGTTTTAATATCACTTTGTTTATGTTGTGTCTTTTCTCCTCGAAGGGCTGATAGTATTGCAGCTATTATGCACAATATTGCTCCTATTATGTATGATTCTCTAACAGCAGGAAGGAAAGCATTTGCAAATGTTTGTGGGAACCATGTAGTTCCTTGAAGTGTGTTTAAAACTCCTCCGGGTATATTGGTAACTACTGATGCTGGTAAACTAGATAATATTGAATCTACTGGACTGTATCCGAGGAAAGCAGAGAATAATGCTCCGCTAGGTGGAATGTTGCTAAATGCGGGAACTAATTGAGCAGCACCTATGCTAGTCAATGAATTAGCCATAGCACTTGGGAATCCTTGTGTTATTCCAACGATTAATATTGTAAAGAACAAAGCAGTACTTCCTACAATAGCTGTATTATCTAATGTTTGCATCATACCTGAAGCTACACCTCTGTTTTGAGGTGGTACGGAACCCATTATGGATGCTTTGTTCGGTGATCCGAACATGCCCGTTCCAGCACCTAACATAAGCAGTATCAATCCAAATTCTATGTAGCTGAAATTATATGGCAATGCTGCTAATAACATAAAGGCTAATGCACTGATTAGCATTCCAGTTGTAGCTATTCCCCTAGGACCATATTTATCAGATAGTTTTCCTGAAATTGGCCCCACAATGATTATTCCAACCGTGAGGGGTATCAAGGAAACTCCTGCCCAAAATGGAGTAGAAGCATAACTATAACCGTGAAGCGGTAACCAAACACCTTGCAGTAATATTATTGGTACTAGCATTACAGAAGTTCTAGCTAGAGTAGCTAATAATCCTGCTAGGTTTGCATATGAGAACATCCTAATTTTAAACAAGTCAAACTTGAACATAGGTGATTCGACGCGTTTTTCAATGAATGGGAATAAAACTAATAGAATTAATCCTATTAGCATGGATGCAATAACCCAAGGATTGTTCCATCCCATGAGATCACTGCCATATGGCATTAATCCATATGTAACTCCGATAAGGAGTAGTGTAATTCCGCCAATGAATGTGATGTTTCCCCAAATGTCAAGTTTAGTTTTTACGTCTTTAATAGATATTTCTTTTAGTTTAAAGGACCAGATAGTTGCTAAAAGTCCAAATGGCACGCTCATTAAAAATACATACCTCCAGTCAAATGTTGCCAGTATACCTCCTAGTATTAAACCTACGAATTGTCCGGACATTATTGCCACTACATTGAGACCTATGGCTTTTCCAAGTTCATTAGAGGGGAATGCATCAGTTATTATTGCTGAACTATTTGCCATAAATAAAGCAGTTCCTACTGCTTGAAATATTCTAAGTCCCACAATTTCAATTGCACCTAAATCTCCAGTTGACGGAGTTAAGTAAAGTAAAATTGATGCCAGTGTGAATGTTATCACTCCTAATCTGAACATTTTTATTCTACCATAAATATCAGAAAGCCGACCGAAACTTAAAAGCAAAGTGGCCGTAACTAAACTGTAACCCATTATAATCCATAATAAATATTGAAATGAATTTGGACTTAATGGATCAATTTGAATACCATTAAAAATGGCGGGAAGTGAAATTAAGACTACATTCATATTTATCATGCCCATAAAGGATGATATGAAAATAGCTATTAATGCCATCCATTTATATTCCATATTAATACCTCTCATCATATTTTGAATATTCATTAATCAACGTATAATTCCATAAAAGCAATTATTCTCCCATAAATACGCCTAATAATGAATTATTCAATTTTTTACTCGAATTTTTCATTTTTATAACATTATTATTCCTGATTTTTCTCTTAACGTCTAAATTTAATATTTGAAGATAGCCATAGCTAACCAAGATTAGAATTTAAAAAATAATTATTCTTAATAGGTTAATAGAGCCAAAGCTAACCTTATTATAAAAAGATTTATTGATGGTTTATTCATTAGATTTTCTTTGAAAATCTTTAGATTACATTAAATTTTAATCGTGAATTCAGGATTCAATTAAATCCTGAATTTTTTTAAGTCTTTCAACTAAACTAACTATTAGATCTTTATGATAAACCAATTGTTCTTTCTGAACATCTTCTAAATACAATATACATACACTGATTTCAGATAGTGCATATTTAACTGCTTTTTCACGGTTACTTTCATCGTTTGTATCTTTTGGAAATCCAAAAATTTTATAAACGATTTCCAAGCCACCTTCAGTTATGTTATATCTTCCATCATGTTGCTTTATGATTAGATTTTCATTAACCATTTTTTTAAGCATGGGATATACGGATCCTGGTAACGGCTTTTTAAATTCCCATTTTACATTTTCTTGTTTATTTCCGTGACCTGGTGGAAGTATGTTTTCGTTTATATGATTATAAAACGCATTATGATGCTCTCCAACAGCATCCATAATTTCCACTCCATTTTTGGGTCCGTGTTCTAAAACGTGAAGTATCCACATCTTTAAACTGTTAAGTCCTTTTATTTCTTCGATTTTATCATGAATATCTTTCAAATTTTCCTGCTTAATTCCTGATCTTGACATATATATTAGTAACCTCCTCCTATCTAAAAAAATGATAAGGTATCAAATTACTCGATATCAAATAACTTGATATCAAGTTACTTGATAGTAGTGAAAAGTAGTATATATACTTTTTCATTAGTAATAACTATAAAACTATTGAGTAATATTAACAAACAGATATTCACTTATTTTTTTTGTTTATTGAAAAAAAATGATTAATGAAATTTAAAATATCAATGCGCATCTTAATACTTGAAAAATTTAGAACCCTGATTAAATCTATAGAAAAATTCAACGTCTTAAAAATGAAATTTTTTAGAATTTATTTTCAAATTAGCATATTATTATCCACAAGATCGTAATATGGAACTTTACATAGTTTATTGTATGTTGGTAGTTTCAGTTGTTAAATTTTGAAAAATTTGAGGAAATTTTGTATTTTTTGTACATTTGAACTTCGTTATATAAGTCTATAACGAAGTTTGCAAATCTTTCAGATTTGCAACATGTAAAATTCTATGAATTTTGACAGTAGTTCGAAATCACTTACAAAATTTACTTCAAATGCCTCTAATTTCAACATATTCCAACACTTCAGTTCTTTATCTTTTATATTATTAAACATTCATATATGACAACTCAATGCAGTATGGTTCAATTAAAAGAACCACCTCTTTAAGAATATTCATATCAATCTTCCTGTTAGAATTCAAAATAAATTGAGGTATAGTGGAAGGGAACAAAACATTATAATACTCAGGTTTTTGTTCAATTTTAAAATTGTTATCTATGAGTGTAACAATAGAATTGATCCATACGCAGTTTATATTAACTCCATTATCTTCTAAAAATTTCTTTAAAGACAATGAGTTGGCCATCACTTGTTTTCCAGGCTGTCCTTTTGCTTTTTTAACTCTGCTGCCATTTTTATAGAACCAATCATTACCTTTAACTAAGAAAAACCCTTCATAATTTTTGGTTTCAATTACATAGACACCTGTAGGCCCTACTACCACATGATCCAGATTTCCATAACTTCCAGGGAATTTAACATCATTAAAAACAAAGTAATCTTCAGGTAATTGATTTAAATATTCTGCTACAATGTATTCCCCATTTATTCCTTTATTCCAGCTTTTACCATTATTATATCCATAATAAATTAATCCAACACCAATAACTAAGATCAATAATGATAAAAAAGTAACTATAAACCCAAGAAGTCCAATTAGAATAAAAACTGCACCTATGATTAATATGGAATTATATTTAGAGCTCTTTTTTTCAGCATAGCCTTTACCGACAGCTATTTTTTCTCTTTGAGGTCCGCTCTTTTTTTTATAATATTCATCAAAGCTACTGTAAAAATTTAATTTATTGCCGCAGTTTTGGCAGGTATCAAAATCATTGAAGTCTTCATCTAATTCATAGTAAATATCGCAGTTATCACAGATCAAGTATCCCATTATAATCCCCTTTAGTCATGTATCAGTTAATAGATAATATTATTATTTGTTATTACAACCAAATAGAAAAATTTATTTAATTAAATTATAAATTAATCGTTTAAAAGAATTAATTATTAATATTAAAAATTTGTAAACACCAAAATATTTAAAGAATAGATATACATCAAACAGTGTATTTTTAACCATTTCTAAAAACTTTTAATAATTAATAAATAACAATGGATAAAATAAAAACAAATAATAAACCACTTTTTTAGACAAAAATTAGATAGTAAAATTTATTTCAAATTAGCATTAAAATAGTATTAATCTTCGCTCATGTACATGGTTTATACTTCATTAATATGTTAGGTTAATTTAAATTGAACTTGTTTTTAAAAAATTCCATTTATTTAACCAAAAATTACATAATAATTTAAATAGCAATATTTACACAATATTCCCCGGAGCGAATCCTAATAAATGAAAATCAGCCTACCCCGATAGAATGATGAAAAAAGCTTATGAATCTACAATAGAAAATCGGCTTAAAGTATTTGACAATATGCTTGAAGGAGTTGCAGTTCATGAGATTGTATACGATTCATCAAATAATGCTGTTGATTATGTTATTATTGATGTGAATCCTGCTTATGAGAATATAACTGGATTTAAAAGAGAGGAAGTATTAGGAAAGAAAGCGTCTGCAATTTACAATGTAGCTATCCCTCCATATATTGATATTTACTCAAAAGTTGCAATAACTGGCGAACCTGAACATTTTGAAGCTTATTTTGAACCACTGGATAAATATTTTCGAATTGTAGTTACTTCTCCTGAAAAAGGGAAATTTGCTGCAATTTTTGAAGATATAAGTGAATATAAAACTACAGAGAAAAAATTAAAGGAAAGTGAAAAACATTACCGTCTGATTTCTGAAAATATGGGTGATGTTGTATGGATTTTAGATATTAATTCTGGCAGATTTAACTATGTAAGTCCATCAGTATATCAATTAAGGGGATATACTGCTCAAGAAGTGCTTTCACAATCCATGGAAGAGGTTTTAACTCCTAACTCATATCAATCTATTATAAAAAATATGCCTTCTCGTATAAATGCCCTTAAAAGTGGTGATGAATCAGCAAGGGTTCAAACTAATGAAGTAGACCAAATTCGTAAAGACGGCAGTATCGTACCTACAGAAGTGGTGATAACATTCTTGATGAATAAAAAAGGAGAAGTTAATGAGGTATTAGGAGTAACCAGGGACATTACAAAACGTAAAAAAGCTGAAAAAGCTATTCATAAAAGTGAAAAAAAATACCGTCAGATTGTTGAAACCGCAAATGAGGGCATTTGGGTTATAGATAACAATTTCAATATAACATTTGCCAATCAAAAAATGGCTGAAATGTTGGGTTATACAATTGAAGAGATGATTGGAAAATCATTTGATTTTTTCTTATTCCCCGAAGATATTCATGATCATAATCTTAAAAGGGAGTCTCGAAAAAAGGGAATTTCAGAGCGTTATGAAAGAAGATTTCAGAATAAGAACGGGTCTGAAGTATGGACTCAAGTTTCAGGAACACCACTTACGGATAAAAATAACAATTTTGCAGGCTCATTTGCAATGTTTACGGACATTACAAAACGTAAAAAAGCTGAAATGCAGTTAAAAGAAGCGCATGATCATCTCGAAGAAAAAGTAGAGGAACGTACAAAGGAACTGGAAGAAGCATATAAAGCATTAAGCGAAAGTGAGGAAAAATTCCGTGGAATTGTAAATAATGCAAATGATATGATAACACTATCTGAAGTAAAGAAAAATAGAGCCGTAGGAAACTTTATTGAAGTAAATGACGTGGGGACTAACCTTTTAGGTTACAGCAGAGAAGAATTTTTGAATATGACTCCTTATGACATAGTTCATCAAGATACAGATGTTTCTGATGCAGAAATAGCATCTGAAATGTCAGAAAAAGGATATGCCCGACATGAAAGTGTTTTAATAGCTAAAGATGGATCCAAAATACCTTTTGAAGTTGCAACCCATTTTTTCAAGCTTAAAGGAAAGGATGTAGTTCTTGCAGTTTCAAGGGATATCAGCGAACGTAAAAAAGCAGAATCAGCTTTAAAAGAAAGTGAAGAAATATACCGCAGATTACTTAGAGAATCTTTTGATGCATGGGCTATTCACAGTGAAGGCATAATTCTAGCAATCAATGATTCTGCAGCAAAAATTGCAGGAGGAAACCCTGAAGAGTTAATTGGAAAGCCAATACTTGATTTTGTACATCCAGATTATAAAGAAGATGTAAAAAAAAGAATTACTCGGCTATATAAAGAAGGGGGATCCGAGCCTTTATATGAAGAAAAATTTCTAAAATTAGATGGAACACCCATAGATGTAGAAGTAATGATAACAGCTTTAACCTACAAAAGAAAACCTTCAATTCAAATTGTTTTTCGTGATATTACAAAACGTAAAAATGCAGAAAAACAACTAAAACAAATAATACAAGAATTAGAACGTTCAAACAAGGAATTACGGAGTTTTGCCTATATTACCAGTCATGATTTACAGGAACCGTTACGTACCATGGGCAACTATGCTGGACTCTTAAAAATGCGTTATGGGGGAAAGTTTGACCAGGACGCTGATGATTTTATTGAATATATAGAAAGTGGTGCACAGCGGTTGAAGGATATGATCCAGGGGCTGCTTGATTATTCTCAGGTGAGAACACAAAAAAGAGAATTTACTGAGTTTAATAGTCAAGAAGCACTTGATAATGCGTTAATTAATCTCCATTCTTCGATTGAAGCATGCAATGCAGAAATAATCTATGACAAACTTCCATCAATAACTGCAAATAAGGACCAAATTTCACGTGTGTTTCAGAATTTTATTGGAAATGCTTTAAAGTTTCGAAAAGAAGGATTACAACCTAAGATCCATATTTCAGCTAAAAAAGAAGAAGATGAACATATATTTTCTGTTAGTGATAATGGAATAGGCTTAGAAGAACAGTATAAAGACCATATATTTGAAATTTTCAAACGATTACACAGCATTGGAGAATATCAGGGTACAGGAATTGGTTTGGCTATAGTCAAGCGAATCATAGAACAGCACGGCGGGAGAATTTGGGTTGAATCAGAATACGGTAAGGGTTCAACATTTTATTTTACCATTCCCATCACTCATGTTAACTCTTAGCAAAAACCAAACATAAAAAATAAAATTTAAATCAATTCAATCTGCAGATTAAAATGTAATTTGGTAATCATAACAAAAGATAAAACATTTAAAATCATGACCACAAAATATTAAAAAAAAAATAAAATTTAAGTCATTAATCCCTTATGTACAGATTGAAAAAGGAGTGAATTGCCCTCAAGAATGACCATGACCCATCTAGAATGAAAATGGTTGCAATAAGCAGGATTAACTGTAGAGGCATATTCCCAAAGCTTTGAAGGGCTCCTAAAACAGTAGGATTTGGCAGTAAATATATTAAAATTCCTAAAATGAAAAACCCCATAATAATAGATATTGAACTCTGGAAAAACAGTCTTCCAATCAATTTTAGAGTTTTGAAGTTGTATACTTCCATAGAATACTCTAAAAGTGTTAAATTTTCAACCAGCTCGTTTTCAAGGTCTTTTAAGTTCTCATTTAAACTCAGAGCTTCTTTTAAATGAGATTTAATTTCATCACTTTCAAGTTCTTCCAGGTTATCATCAAAAACGTTTAAATCGTCGCTGATTTTCATTAATTTAGACTCAATCATATAAACAGGCAATCTACTGTTCCTATCCATCTTTTTCATTTTATGCACATCATTTTTTCTTTTTGTGTGCATTTTTCCTTCATCAGCTGTTTTTTCTTGTTCAGCTAAACTGCTAGTCTCTATTTTATCGATGTATTTTAAGAGCTTCTTTTTCTGGTTTTGTAGATGTTCAGATTTAGTTTTCAGTCCATCTTTCCAGTTTTTAATTAAGTAACTTATCTCAGCAGGTGATTTATCACTGACAATTTCTGTCCCCTTCAAATCCATTGAACCTTTATCATCTTCTTTAATAACCAGAATATATGTAAAAGACAATAATGAAAGGGTAGCATCAACCAATATAACCGTTAAAATAAAAACCATGAAATCAAGTCTGTTTTCCACACTAGAAAGGAAATTCAAGCTGTTAAAATAAAAAAATATCACCATATTTAGTATTATTGCACCTAAAAATAAAATTACAGCATATCCATTAATTCTATTCATTAGATATTTACTGATCTTATCGCTGTTTATTATAAACAGATATTTTTTAAAGTTATCACGGTCCATATTCTTTCTCCAGAAATCATCAAATATTAATTTATTTAAGAGCTATAATGTATAAAACTTATCCTTTTTGGATTAATTTAACAAAATGGGATTACCTGCTTTATTTAAGTGATATCTGTCTAAATAAACTGGCTTTAGCAATATCAATGATATAATCTTTTTACAATTGATTTATTAAAAGCAGCAGGTTACCATAAAAAATAGGTTCTGCAGTTTAATTAATTTTTTTATAAAGCTTACTTAAAAAGTAATTAGGCAGAACAATGCTATTTTGACTAAAGTATCAGCGATATACCAAAAATTATAGAAATAACTATGAGTACTGGTGGTATAAACCTCTTTATAATAGCCCTGTCAATTCTTCAAAGTAATTTAGGCCCTAAAAGTGCACCTATAACTGCACCACTGCCTAAAAGGAGTGTTAAACTCAGATCAAATCTGCCTAACATAAAATAGCCACCAATACCTGCTACTGAATTAAACACAAGTACAAATATTGTTGTACCCACCACCATTAAAGTAGGCAAGCCTAAACTGTAAAGCCCTACTGTAACAGGTCCTGTTCCACTTAATCCAAAAATTCCTGCCAGTATCCAACCAGCAACTCCAAAGATGCTATAATTATTTTAGGTCCATTAAGTGTTTTTTAGTTCCATTTTTATTGTCAACTTTTTCATTATCCTTTTTGTTCTGCTTATGTTCATTTAAAAATCTTCTTATCATTGGAACTGCAGTTACAAGTAAAAGAACACCCAATAGTTTCTTTAAAATGTAAGATGGAATCATATTGGCAACATATGCTCCTATTAATGTACCTATTATTCCTCCAACTCCCAAATCCCTTACAGACTTCTGTATTTCCCATGCGGCGGTGGCTGTAGGCACTGCAGTGGTAGGAAGTATCATTGCCAGCGACGTAGCCACACCCACCTGCAGATACACCGGGAGGGTTAAGATGGGCACATACAATGATCCACTCCCCCTCCACGAGTTGTTACAAGCAGGTCTATAATAAATCCAGTAAATGATGAAGGATCAGACTAAAATCAAACATTAAGTGACCTACATAAAACTGTTCGTTTCTCTGACCAAGTTTATTGGCAAAATTCAATGTAGACTACCACTTCATGTCAGTAGTAATGCTGCGCCTGAAATAAGCATGATGCCCATGGTCAAAGGCCCGTAGATTTTTTCAAAATTTTTGGGGTTAATTTTTTTAAGCAATTTAGGTCCTAAAAAGGCACCTACAACTGATCCGCATCCAAGAAGGAGTACCAAAGGTATATCAAGCCTTCCTAATAATAAATATGTTCCTATACCTGTAACAGAGTTAAAGATGAGTACAAATATAGTTGTACCTACCACCATCATGGCAGGCAGGCCTAAACTATAAAGCCCTGCAGTAACTGGCGGTGTTCCACTTAGTCCAAAACCTCCTGCCAGTATTCCACCTGCCACTCCGAAAAGAGAGGCTATAATCCTTTTGGGTCCAGTAAGTTTTGAAGATTCTTTTTTAACTTCATTTTTGTTTTTACGTCTTTTAAGCATACTTCTTAGTGTTGGAATCAGCATTATTAACATAAAAGCACCTAAAAGCTTTTTTAAAAGCACTGGAGGTATCATATTAGCAATGTATGCCCCTATTACCGTACCCACTATTCCGCCAATTCCTAAAATTAATCCTGTACGAATATCTACATTACCTTCACGATAATGACTTAAGGCACCTGCAGCAGTGGTGGGTAAAACAGATGCTAGAGATGTAGCCACAGCCACCTGCGGAGTTACGCCAAAAATCAACGTCAAAACAGGTACATACAACCCTCCTCCGCCCCCACCTAAAGTGGACACGAAGAGGCCTATAAGAAATCCAAATAAAGGAATAAGAATTAAATTAAAATCAAACATTCAAATTACGCCTCATCTTTATTAAAATCTTTAATTTTCTGGTTGGGGTTATCGTTAAACAGACCCCCGTGATATGTTATCACATTCTCAACATCATATTTTTCAAACTTTTTAAGCGAAGCTGCGGCTGTTTTTGCATCTTCTTCTGTTAAAATCAAGTTATTTGTTCCGACAAGTTGTCCTTCAGAGATATTCATTGCATCTCCAACTATGAGAGTTTTAGTTGCTTTATGGTACAAGCATATATGTCCTGGTGTATGGCCGGGAGTATGAATGACTACAATTCCTCCGCAGTCTGCGAGTTCCTCCCCATCAGCTAAAGTTATATCAACTGGTGCATTGGTATTTTCAAATATATACAAAACTTTTTTCTGTTCTTCTTCTGATAAATCGCTTATACGTTCCATAAACTTTGCGTTTACTCTTACAAGTTTCTTTTCACCTTTAATGTAAGGTTTATCTTCTTCATGTGCAAGCACTTTGACTTCAGGTAATTCGTCAAGAATATCTTTAATACCTCCGATATGGTCAATATCCTGGTGTGTAACTATGATTTTATCAAGCCGTTCGGGTAGCACGCCCGCATCTTCCATTGCTTTTTTGATGACGGGTAAAGTACCTGCCATTCCTGCATCAACCAGGATAACTGTATCATCATCCCATATTAATGTTGGTCGAATTGTGCTTTCTCTTCTCATCATGTTCATAGGTAATTCTATCATTTCTATTCCATCTGCTATTTTCACCTGTATCACTCCTAAGAATATATTAATCTTGACTGTCTAAATTTTCAAGTATTTTAAGTGCATAGTCCCTCATTACATCTCCTTTAAAGAGTATAAGCTTCTGATTTTTGTCTCTTCCAAAGACTACTAAACTATCTCCAGGTTTAATATCAAATCTATCTCTAGCTTCTTTAGGAATAACGATCTGTCCTCGCTCTCCTACCTTAACACTGCCCCAAAAATGCCGATCCTTATAATTTCCCATGTTTATACTTCTCCTTTATTTTACATAGATCACATTTAACATTTAATATATGTTCAATCATGTATTTCATACAATTCATATTTAAACTTTATGTGGATTCATTTACTAATTTTTATATCCATTTTTAAAGAGGCTGATTTTCCAGTTTGATTGCCTTTTCCAGACACATTTCGCCGCATCACATACAAGTTACATATTTTGAATAAAATGCTAAAAATAGACTATTTTTTTAATTATAACTGGCCATTTAGTCTACGATATAAATTATATTTATCATATAATTCATATTAAATCATATAAATTATAAATATCATATTTATACTTAACTAAAAAGCACAGAATTTAAAATTAAAAAGATTTAAAAAAAATAGGAGATATTTAAAAATCGAAATAAATTAAGCCACATTATCTAAAAATAACATTAGCACTATTGACTGTCTAAGTCTTCCAGTATTTTAAGCGCAAAATCTCTCATTACATCCTCTTTTACGATTATGAGCTTTTGGTTTTTATCTTTTCCAAAGACTACCAGGCTGTCCCCAGGTTTAATATCAAATTTGTCCCTGGCTTCTTTAGGAATAACAATTTGCCCACGTTCACCAACTTTAACACTGCCAAAAAAATGGTTATCTTTATAACTTCCCATAATATTCCTCCCTCATTTCATATAAGTAATACTTATCATACTATTCATATCCAAACTAATATATTACATAATTCCTATTTAAACTTTGCCAAGTCAATAGAACCCGTGAGATTTTAAATTAATAACTTTTAAATCCATAATTTCCTTTAAATATTGCTAAACTAAAAATATATTGCTTATATTTGATTACAGGTAATGTAAAAATTTTACTCATCTGCAGATTAATATAATCGTTAAGAAAATTACATTTTTGTATTAGAAATATTAAATATTCCAAAAATCTCTAATATTTTCAATGTATAGTATTTTCTATGCTGAAAATATTAAAAAACAATATACTTATAAAGTTTGAAATATGATAAATGTAAAAGTATAAAAGCCCAAAATTCCAATAAGAGCATAAATTATTAGGAACAATAAACTTTTGGAAATGAATACATGGAATACGAAAATGCCCAGAAATTAAAGGAAAAACTGTTAGATGATCATGATGGAATCGCACTCGAGGATCTAATAGATGGTAACGAAATTATTACAGATAGTGGTACCTGTTATGATATAGAAAATAAATCCACTCTCAAATTTAATACATTAAATCAGGAAAAAGCAAGAGAAAAAATTTTATCAGATTTAAAACTATTAAACGGAATTGGAGCATCAAGGGAACTAAAATTACAAAATGAAGGGTACAAAACTGTCGAAGACCTGGTAGAACATGAAAGGTTTGGCAGAGAAGCATCTAATTTATTAAAGATCATTGACAGCTGTAACAACTGCTACATATCTGATAGAATTTCAGAATGTTACCCAAAATCACACCCTATGTCCTTATTTTCATCTAGTTTTTCTAATGATGAGGATTTCATCTTTTTAGATATAGAAACTCTAGGATTTAGTAACGTTCCAATAATCCTTTTAGGGGTTGCCAAGCTTCATGGAAATGAAATATGCGTAAACCAGTACCTGTCACGGAGTGTAGGGGAAGAAAGTGCAGTTTTAGATGCTTTCTCATCTCATGTTGAAGATGAAAGTGTATTTGTAACATTTAATGGGCAGACATTTGATATTCCTTATATTCGAAACAGAATGAAATATTTCGGCATTAAAAAGAATTTAAACATGCCTCACTTTGATTTACTTCACTTTTCACGGCGTACATGGAGTGATAAATTACCAAACTGCCAGTTAACAACAATTGAAAACCATTTATTTGGTATAGAACGAATAGATGACGTACCCAGTGGATTAGTGCCTGCATTCTATAAGACTTATATTAAAACTCAAAATATTGGGCCTTTAGTTCCAATTATTGAGCACAACAGACAGGATATAATTACTTTGGCATTGATCTTCTCCAGACTACATGATGAATATTCCACATATTAACTAAAAGTTTGAGATCTAATGTATTTATCAGAATAATTCATTAATCAGTTCCTATTTAAATAAAAATATTAAAATTATAAATTATTACAAATATTACAAAATTACACTAAACATATTTATATAATGCACTTGTCTCAGTTACGGAGGCGGAAATATGAATAGTAAACCTATCAAAATTTTATTAATAGAAGATAACAGAGAAGATGCTGTAATCATACGGGAAATGTTAAAAGAAACACCAAATATCTCGTTTGAATTGAATCATGTTGATAGACTTAAAAATGGATTTGAAAGTCTTTTTAATGACACCTTTGATGTTTTACTCCTTGATTTAAATTTACCTGACAGCTGGGGATTTGATACTTTTATTAGAACTTATGATCAGACCCCTGAGTTACCTATAGTAATAATGAGTGGATTTGATGATGAAGATATCGCTGTTAAGGCTGTTCGTGAAGGTGCCCAGGACTATCTAATTAAAGGACAGATCGACGGTCGGTTGTTGGCTCGTTCAATTTCTTACGCCATTGAACGTAAAGAAACTGAAAAAGAATTAATGAAAAGCCATAAAGATCAGAGAGAGCTGATTGAATGGCATGAAAAAGAACTGCTTGAAACAGAAAGAAAACTGCAGGAAGAAATTGAAGAAAGGGAAAATGTAGAAAATAAATTGATTGATGCACTCAAAACTGTAGAAATAGAAAGATCAAAACTGAATTCTCTAATCAACAATTTATCCGTTGGAATTTTAATCGTAGAAGCCTCTTCAGGTAAACCTCTTATTAAAAATAAAAAATTGGAAGATATCTGGGATGATTGTTTAGAGATAGAAGAACTTGCAGAATACTGCTATTATAATTGCTCCCACCCTGATGGGAGGCCCTATGAACTTGAAGACTGGCCATTAACACGTTCTATTACAAGCGGCGAAGAAGTTGAAGAAGAAAAGATCATCATTTCAAAGGAAGACGGTACAAAAAGCGTAGTAATTAGTAGTTCTGTACCCATACGTGATACTAACGGCCAGATAGTAATGGGAATGTCTATTTTCTCAGATGGGGATTAATTTAATTATTATATTTATTTTAGGCTAGGATATCTAGACCTTGAAAATTTAGAAACTCTATGGCTGATTTTGATGGATTCTAAAATTAGTCAAGTATGTCTAGACATCCAATTTAATTTAAGTAATTCCAGTTATAAAATAATTCCTACTTTTTAATTTTAAGGTATGATGTAATAGGTTAATTTTAAAAATTAAATAAAAAAATTTTACTTATTTTAAGCACTGTGACCAGTTATTAATTATTCCAATTTTTTAAGAGATGCTTCAGTAAATGCAGGAATATCATCAGGTCCGCGACTTGAAATTATATTGCCATCTTCAACAACTTCCTCGTTTACATACTCTGCTCCAGCATTTTCAATATCCTGAACAATAGATTTCCACCCTGCTACTTTTCGTCCTTCAATAACCTGGGCTGTAATTAAAAGCTGAGGAGCATGGCAGATTGCAAAAACTGGCTTATTGCTTTCAACAAATTCTTTCACAAACTCCACTACATTCTCATCTTCTCTTAATTTATCTGGAGAACATCCGCCTGGAATAAAGATCGCATCAAAATCATTTACTGATACATCTCCGGCAGATTTATCAACGACGACTTTTGTTTTTTCTTCTTTCCCTTCTACTGTTTGTCCACCTTTTAATCCTATATGCGTTAATTCATGCCCCTTTCCTTTAAAAGATTTTGAGGGTTTAATATATTCCACATCTTCAAATTTTGGTCCTATTAAAACTCCTATTTTGCTCATTCAATTCACTCCTGCTTCTCCATATTAATTTCCAATATACGATTATTAATTTTATAATTAATATTATTAAAAAGATCGTGCATAACTTAAATGGATTAATTAACTCACAATTAACACTGTAAATATGCTTAAACTAAATAGGATTTATTCTTAAAATTAAAGCTTTAAATCTGTTTATAATTTTAAAATATTAAAACGCAATTTCAGCATAAATAAGTTTTTACATATATTCTAAAAAAGCAAAAGTATAAATTAAGTATAAATTAATTTCAACCTGTGGGAAGATTTTAAAGAAAAAGACTTCATCTATGTGCGTCTTCCCACCATTAGAATAGATTAATAAAATATTATAAGTGTTAATTTATTTTTTAATCTTTGATTAAATCGTAATTATTTAATATAGAAGCAAAATTATATCTTAATTAAAAAATTAACTTTAAATATTCCTTATTTTTGAATTAAATCTATATTTAAATTTTAGGATATAGAGTTAGTATAACAGGCGTGATGAACGTAATATCAATATTTATGCCTTAAATGTCATTTAAGTAACTACTATTTGTTTAAAATCTAAATAAAATAGGGAGGAATAATAATATAAAAAATTTGCTCATGTCCATGATCTTGTGCGTAAATAATGTGTTGTATTAAAGTAAATATTGTTTAAATTTTTTAATTATGTTAATTACAAGTCCCATTAACTTTAAATTAACATTTTGAACTTCACATCAAACATGAGCGAAAAATTTATTATTATTCTATGTACACTGATTAAACTATCAAACCAATCATATGCATTATAATGTAAACGTTTAATTATTTAAAGTTTGTTATATCCTATTTTTGACATGTAGCTGAATATAACTCCTTAATTAAATGTTAAATTATTTTTTAGAAAGTAAAACTATGGACATATTCATCATATTTCTCCCTGTTTTAAAAAAATAAAGATTATTTGCAGCATTTGTATTTTTAATATCCAACATTCCGACATGCAAAGGTATATAAATCATGAGGAACTACTATCTAACTGTATCATAAAAAGTTCCATTTGGTCACTAATCCCCAGATAGTGACCAATACCTATTATTTTCAAATGAATATTCAGCCCACTCCTTGCACATGATACATTACCTTGTATGTATTCCTTGAAAAAAAGAGCATGTCAGTTATCCGAAAATATCGGGTAACTAAATCCGCTCTTGATAATTTTCTCTATTTTACGTCTACCAATAAAAGATCTAGTTTTAAACCAAGCTTGAGAGCTTTTATTCTACACTAACTTTAATTCTTTTTAAATTAAAATAAATTAGAAAAAGGAAATATGTTAAAATTATTTTATAAAATAAAATAATAAAATATTTATTAAGACATTGTTTTAGTTATGATAGACAGTAATGATGGCCTAAAAAATAGAAGAGTTAATATGCATATTTAATATTGTTATATTCGTATATCTCATTAACCAAATTAGTACAATCCGCTTTAAATGTTTTAGAATAATACGATTTAACGTATAATTTAACTGTTTTATACTGCCCAGATTTCAAATAAGGAATATACGTCTTTACAGTTTTATGAGAATAAACAGAAGTACCCAAATAACTACTTCTAGCCGTAGCATCACCATAATTTTTCACAGTGACATAATAATAATTACCACTCCTTTTAATTGCAGCTATCCTTAAATCAGGCTGTTTAACAAAATTAACATCTACTCTTTTTAATGAAGATAATCCAAGCTTATCTTTATCTAGATCAATAGAAGCAGAGTAACCATAACTATTTTTAATATTTCTAAAATTAACATTTTGTATTAATGTTTTTGAAGAGCCGTAAATATCTGTAATTTTTACTGAGGATATTTGTTTGTATCCATATGTTGAAACATAACCACAATAAGGATTAAAATAAATATTAAAAGTATAAGCACTATTGGAATAACTTAAATCTAAATCATTATCAAGTAATGTGAATGTTGTTGCTGATGCAGATCCCATTAACAAGAATGCTGTTATCAATGTAATTCCTAATATTACAATTTTTTGTTTCATTTTTGAATTTTCCTTTATTTATAAAGATAATTATCAATTTTAATATAATATTATTTACTATAACAAATTAATAGAAAATATTAAATAATTATTTTAACTAAAATAGACGTATACACATCATTTTTTTAGTTAAATCTTCTTAAATCAAATAAAAAAATATAAAACTACTCTTTTATGTACAAAATGAACATTGTGTACATAGGAAGTCAGATATATCTTCGTTAATATTAGTTAATTAAAAATATAAATAAAATAAAGTTTTTCAAAATTAAAAGTTCTATGTACATGATGTAATTGGATAAAATAAGAAGGAATTTTTTTTATAAATTATTTTTTTTATTATTCCTGTTTTTTTTGGTGTTTAATTGGTTATTTTGTCTACATTCAGTAATAAATTTTATAAATATTCTGTTAATTATGTAATACTATTTAATAAAAAGCTAATATTTATATAGGTGGAAATATAAGGAGTAATGGTGGTAATATGATCTTAGAAAATTTTAAGAGAGAGTCGCTGATACCATTGCCAGTATCATTTATTTCTACAGTTAGTAAAAATGGCATTAATAACATAGCCCCTTATTCGTGTGTTATGTCAATTTTACGTCCATTTGATCTGATTTGTGTGGCATCAGCAAAAATGAGAGACACTTTTGTCAATATAAAAGAAACAGAAGAATTCGTTATCAACATGCCAGGTACAGATATGGCGGATAAAGTAATACCAACGGCTATGCATGTACCATTTAATATTAACGAATTTAAACTTGCGGATCTAAAAGAAAGACCTTCCCAAAAAGTTAAAGCACCAGGGATTGAAGGCTGTTATGCATGGATGGAATGTAAACTACACAACATATATGAAGAGGATTATAATGGCATTCCTTATCTGTTAATCATGGGTAAAGTAGTACATCTAGAGATAGATGACAATGTTTACAACCCTGAGGATGGTTCCTGGGATCTAAAAAAAGCTAAACCATTGATGATGACAGGATCAAACGATGGAATGCATTTCTGCACTGTTAATGATATTGATAAATTTGAACCTTATGGTGCTATGTTTGAAGACGGTAAAGATCCATTATCATGGATGTATGAAAAAGAGGTGAAAACATGCAAATAGAAAGTATAGAAAGTATAGAAGATTTCAATAAGTTAGAAAGACCAAGAGTTCAGAATATACCTGGTTTTTATGGTGAAGAACTCATTGATGGTGTTGTATTAAAAGATACAAAGCTATTCAGTGATGAAAGAGGATTTTTAACTGAACTCATTCGTTTAGATGATGAAGAATTGAAAGCACAGAACATTAAGCAATTTATTGCTTCGTATTCTTATCCTGGAATGATTAAGGGATGGCATCTTCATTCTAAGCAGGAAGATCACTTGATATGTGTCACTGGAATGGTAAAAGTTGCTTTATATGATTATAGGAAAGATTCACCTACATATAAAGTTACTAATGAAATATTTATGGGTGAAAAATATCCCCGCATAGTTTATATCCCTCCAGGAATCTTTCACGGCACCAAAAATGTAGGTAATGAAATATCTGTCGTGATAGGAATGCCTTCTCTCTTTTATGATCCTGAAGATGTAGATGAGAGGCGGGTTAATCCTATTAACAATGATATTATTCCATATGATTGGGATTGTAAAATGGAATAACATTATTCTGCCGTGAAAGAACCGGATGGTAATATATTAAAAATTTTATAGGTTATATATTTGGTGTATTTTTATATACTCAAATATTTTTTTTCTATTTCAATTTTCAAAAGATGAAAGAAAGTTGTAATGTACATGATGTACATAACTGGTTGGATGTATTTTCGCTTAAATAAATATTTTAAAAAAAGTAAAATAAATTAAAATCTACAGCTTTTTATGGCAAAGCCACCAATCAAAACACTCAAATCCTTCTTCTTTTGCCTGTTTAGATCGTTCTTTTATTGCTGGTACAGTTGGAACTGGTGGAACAATTACATGGTCATCTAATATTTCATTTTTCGGCCAGTTTGCAGGCATGGCAACATTGTTTTCATCAGATATTTGCATGGCTTCTACAATTCTTAAGATTTCATCCATGTTTCTTCCAAGTTCTTGTGGATAATAAAGTATTGTTCTTATTTTTCCCTGGCCGTCTACAACAAAAACAGCCCTTACAGTGTTGCTCCCTTTTCCTGGGTGGATAAGGCCTAATGTTTGGGCTACTGCTCCAGTGTCTGCTATTATTGGGAATTGGATTTCTATGTCAAGATTTTCCTTTATCCATTCTTCCCATTTAATATGGGCAAAGACCTGGTCCACACTTAGACCTATAAGTTCGCAGTTCAGTTCTTTGAATTTATCATATCTTTTTTGGAATGCAACGAATTCTGTTGTACAGACAGGTGTGAAGTCTGCAGGGTGGCTAAAGAGGACAAACCATTTTCCAGAAAATTCTTGTGGGAGTTCCATCATTCCATAGGTGGTTTGTACTTTCATTTCAGGGAAATCATCACCTAAAAGGGGTATATTTTTCTTTTCTTGCATATTTTCCATCATTTTACCTCCTTAATTTAATTTTTATTTACTTCATTTTATTTGTACCGTAAAACATTTAGTTTTTTGGTTTTTTAGTTAAAAAGTAATATTATTCAAGGTTTTTAGTGAAAAAAATGATTAATTCTGTTTAAAATTAGAATAAAAATATTATGTACATGGTGTACATTTTGTACATGATGTACATGGAATAGTGGATTTATCTTCGCTAATAAATAAAAAAAATAATATAATTTATTTTATATTATATTTTATAGCTGATTTTTTAAACTGTTCTGCAAGTTCAGGGTCTGCGTTAAGCACTTCAGCCAACCACAATAATAGTTTGGTTTGTTCATCTCTTTCAACTAATTTTTCCTCAAATGATTCTTTTATGGCGATTACTTGACTTGTTATAAAATCGTTGATAGTTAGATGTCGTATTTCAGATGTGCCCATTCCAGATGACATCATTAGAAGGATTATTGCTTTGAATTTGGTGTTGCAGTATTTTAGAACTTTTTGAATGTGTTTTTTGGTTATGATATCTTCAGTTGTTATTAGTTGTTCTTCCTGTTTTAGGTTGCAGCGTATTCTTGGTAATTCTATTTTGTATTCGCTGTAGAAACTTTTTACTGTGACTATTAAGTTTGTTATGTAATTGGGGCTTCTGTTTAGTTCTCGTAGGTATACTAAGTAGCTTGTAATATTTTTTTTTGATTCGTCTGTTTTTCATTCTTATTCTGTTTTCTTCATCTTCTTCTGCTTCTCCCATTAATTGTGTGGGTGTTTTGCCTGTGAATTCACAGTAAACTTTTAATCGTTTTATATATTTCTTGAGTGGTTTTTTGGATGTTTAGGTTTTGCAGGAATTCTATTAGGTGTGGACCGTTTGGATGTTCATCTATTTTAGAAAATACTCCAAAACTAAAATTGAGGCATATATATCCCAAAATGGGATAAAACAAAGGTTATTCCAGCATAGCCAAACAAAAATATCAGGCTAAAGTAAATAGTGGTGATGCTGGTCAGTATATATCCTGCTAAAATGAAGTAGCCATCGTGTTCAAGGATACCTAAGACTAAAAAAAAGATTGAATATCCCGGCAAACTGTCTGTTAATGGTACAGGTAAGGGGAGCATAAGTAAAAACGAAGTAAATACCATTAGAGAAAGACTAAATCGACTTATTGCAGGGCCTTTACTCAATACTAAAAAGCGGGGCTTAATATACTTTTCTACTTTTCCTAAAGCCGTCATGGTTCCATTTAGTATCTTCAAGAGAGTATCCTTCGGCAGTACATATTCCATAATAAATTTAGGTATTAGATACCTGTTAAAAATCCTGCTTATTCCAATAAACATAATTCCAAGTCCAAAAGGTATGCTGGATCCTGGAATAGATACTGGAATTAAAAAAGGAGTTGCTAAAATTAAGCATATAATCAACCCCCCACGATCACCCATTAAATCGAGGAAGTCTCTTATATTAATACCATCATCCGGAATTTTAGAAGATATATCTTCCAGTGATATTGAAAAGCATTCGTTAGACTTAGTTTCAGGCAATTATAACCACCATAGAATTATTCATTAATTACAACAGTTGGACAATATTCTTAATTTAAGTTAAACTATTTAAACAGAGTTTTGATTTTTATAATGTCCATTTAATTTCTTATTTTCTTTTTAAAATGCAGCTATTATTAATAAGCATCAAAAAGAATTTAAATTTTTAGGTACATAAAATATTAAAAAAGGAGGTTGATAGTATGAATGTACTTATTATTTTTGCACATCCTGAGCCAAATTCTCTAAATGGAGTTATGAAAGACATTACAGCTAAAACATTAAGGGATAATGGCCATGAAGTTAAAATATCAGATTTATACGGGATGAGATTTAAAGCAGTCCTTGACGAAAATGATTTTTCGCAAAGGCAAAATACTGAGCAATTTAATCCAATGATGGAACAGGTAAATGCAGTCGGAACAGGATCACTTTCTCAGGACATCAAAGACGAAGTAAAGAAAATAAAATGGGCAGATATGATAATTTTCCAGTTCCCAGTATGGTGGACATCACCCCCTGCAATCTTAAAAGGCTGGTTCGACAGGGTATTCCTGCCTGGAGTTGTCCACAATATAGCTGAAGGAAAGATGTATGATACAGGTTTATTAAGAGGTAAAAAAGCGATGCTATCCTTTACAACAGGTGCACCTAAAGAAGTATATTCCTCTGAAGGTCCCCACGGCGATTTAAATGATATCTTTAAATTTATAACCCACAATATTCTTGAAGTGACCGGTCTTGAAGTGCTTCCTTCTATTGGCATATACGGCCCAGCAATGGTATCTAAAGAACATGTAAAAAAAGAGCTTGAAAAGTTCAAAGAAAGAATAAATTCTCTATAAATATTTAAGCATTAAAAATAAACAATTACCCAATAAATTTAAGGAGTGATATCATGCCTGTAATTACAATAGAAGGACCTAAATTAACAAAACAACAAAAAGAAGAACTTGTAAAAACTATTGCAGAAAGTGCAAGTAAAATAATGGGATTACCAGTAGAAGCAATTGTGACTATAATAAGGGAAGTTGAAGCAGAAAACGTGGGGACTGGGAATATTCTGTTATGCAACAGGAAATAATAGCCTTTACTAATCTAATCTAAAATAATTTACCTGAATTTTTCAAATATATTTCTTTTTATAAATTTTCTAATTTTAATTATACTGCCTTAAAAACAGCATTAAATTAACTAAAATCTTCAAAATACCATATATTTTTAGAATAATTTTATGAAAATAAAAATGTTAAATTTTTAGAATATACTGCAGTTATAACCGCCTGTAATTATCTAAAATTCTTTTTAAATTTAAAAAATAGCATAACTATATATACCTATAAATCAAACTGTATTACAGGTCATTTATATGGCCGTATTTAGGACGTGATGAATTGTTTAATAATAATTACGGAAGAGATAATTACTCAAATAGAGGAAATTCTTCTTCTCCTTTAAACGAAGGCGAAGAATACGATGTTAAAATTGAAGATCTTGGAAGAGACGGCGATGGAATCGCAAGAATAGAAGGATTTGTTGTTTTTGTAACAGGCGCTAAAATAGGCGATGAAGTTAAAATTAAAATCACTTCTATAAGAAGAAACTTTGGTTTTGCTGAAATAGTAGAATAATTAAATTAAATTCATGAAAATCATTATTTCATAAACTTAATTTTTTTAAATTATATTTTATTTTTTTAGTTTTAATAAGCTTAATTTAACTATATTTTATTGTAATATCTATTTTTAATCGTTAATCAACGAAATAACTACCATCAATAAACTGCTCAGTAGTCTTAAGATAAAACCTCAAACAAAGATAATAAGCACCAATATTGGCTACAATAATACCAATATCTCCCGTTTCAATCATTGCTGAAAAGTTATTCAAGATGTGTAAACCAACAGCAATTAAATAAAATTTTAAAGGCTGCTTTTTTGCAATACCATATGCAACTATAGACGTGGCTGATGCATGAAATAAAATTCCAGGCAGTCTTACTATTACAGGTATATTAAGTACAAATACATACAGTACAAATTCTGTTATACCAAATCCTAGACCAACCAGGAACCCTAAAATAAAAATGGATCTTTCAGTTTCACCATGTCTATAAAATAAGGGATATGCTTTGGCAAACTCTTCAATAAAGGGAGTGAAAATAATTATTGAAATTAGACTGGCAAAAAAAGAAGGGAAAACATCTAAAAAATTTCTTGTAAATGATCCAAAAAGAAGGGTTATAGGAATACTAACTATTATCCCTGAAAGTAAAAAGAAAAGTTTCTCTTTTAAATTGGGCCTATGTGGTTCTATAATTAAATTATCTTGATAATATCTTATTTTATCATCTCGAGCATCAGGCATATGATAAATACTCCCAATATAATTTTAAAATATAAAAGTAAAAGATCTATTCTTCAAGTATTTTCATTATGCTTTCTGCATCGCCGTCGCTCTCATCGTTTAATGGGACTAATTCAATTTCCTGCGCGGATTTAACTCCTATTCCTAACTCTGCAGCTCTTTGAATTTGATCCAGCTCAAAAATTGGGCCTTTGCTAATACCAGTCTTAACACCATAATTTCTAAGAATTGCAACCCCTACTGCATCCATTGCTACTCGATCAGCGGATGCAAGAATAAGATTTGGCTCCACAACTTCTCCCTGTTCAGGTCCCTTTGTTATAAAAGCATGTATAGCATCCATAACGATCAGATCAACATTGTAGTGCTTGTTAATTTCAGCAATCATAAGTCTTTGATAGGGAGACACATGTAATTCAGCCATATAATTATATAAACCGTTAGGAAGTCTTTTTGCAACGATTCCAACAGAATTTTTAAGTGATAATGTAAAATGGCCCCCAAATCTATGTGTTTTAAGACAGCACGTCTGGACAACTTTATCAGATTCCAGAAATATTTTTGATATATAAAACCCTTTAACCCAGTGAGTTCCTTCTTTTTCAACCTTCACCCATTTATCTTTATCTTCTTCATCGAGCACAACGACTTCAAAGTCGAGTTTATCTGATAATTCAAAAACTCCCATTTTCTCAAGGACATTGCGGGTGTTACCCATTCCACTACGTTCGGCTAAAGTTAAATCCGAGACATTAGATTCATTCAGTTTTTTAATAATTGCATGAAGTGTATCGATGTGTGTTGAAGCTGGAAACGGATCAGCACTGTTAAAATTAGATTTTAATGCAACTTTATCCCCTGAAAATTCATCTATTTTAAAATGATCCATTAAATTATTTATTCCCGAGTATCTATCTTTAGTTTTAACTAAAAATACTTTGCTATTCTTATTTTGACCTATAAGATTACCTCCTCAGGCAAATAACATCCCCCTCATTTAAATAAGATAGTCATACTATGTATCTAAAGACATAATTTATTTTTGGTTATTTAAAAATCAGTGATTTAATATCTTAATTAAATTGATAGGGCCTTAAAAAAGCATAAAATTAAGAATAAATGTCATTCCTAAAATTTAATATAATTAGCTGGTTACTGGACTATTCTGCTCAATTTGGGTGAAAATAATTCGGAATTCTGTTTGGCCGTTACTGTGAAGTTCAACTGTCCCATTAATTTGGTCTACTAATGAGCGTACAAGACGTAAGCCCAGTGTTTCTGAATGTTGTAAATCTACATCTTCTGGAAGCCCTATACCATTATCCCCCACAACTAATAACATATTTTTATTATTCCTGTGAAATTTTATGTATATCCTGCTCTTTTCATGATCACTATTTTCAGCTGGAAAAGCATATTTTAAAGAATTAGTTACAAGTTCATTTATTATAAGACCAACAGGTATTGCAGTATCCGCATTTAAAAAAATCTTATCTGCACTGATGTCGATCTTAATATCATCCTGATTAACTCCATAAGAACCAAACAGATCATCTACTAGATTCTTAATATATCCTGCAAAATCAATTTTTGCAAGTCCTTTAGAATTATAAAGCCTTTCATGAATCATTGCCATGGATTTAACACGATTTTGACTTTCTTTAAAAACTTCAAATGCGTCTTTATCCTTTATATACCTGCTTTGAAGGGACAGCAGACTTGAAATTATCTGCATATTATTTTTAACTCTGTGGTGAATTTCCATTAACAGCGCTTCTTTTTCTCTTAATGATTCTTTAATTTCATTTTCTGCCTGTTTACTATCAGTAATATCCCTTATAATTGCACAGTAAAACTTTTCATTCTTTATCTTCCATGAAATATGTGAAATTTCCAGCATGAACCTGCTTTTATCTTTTTTAAATCCATACGACTCATAGATTACTCCCATATTTTGAGAATTAGCAGAGTTATATGGGTTATCCATCACTTTCTGGTAAGATTCATGGTATTCATCTGGAAATAGAATTGAAATTGGCTTTCCTAAAATCTCATTTTCACTGTATCCAAACATGCGCTGTGCACTTCTATTCCATAACATAATTTTACCAGCGCTATCTGTTAAAACAATGGAGTTATTAGCTAATTCAACTAAAGAACGGAATTCCAGTTCTGATTTTTTTAATTGATCCTGTGACGTTTCTATTCTTGATAACATGCCATTAATTGATTCTGCTAAAGATGAAAGTTCATCTTCCCCATCAGCAAGTATACGCGTAGAGAGATCACCTTTTTTACCTATAATAGAAATATCCTTACTAAATCTAGATAATTTAGAGAGAATAGACCTATCCAGATAAATAAGGGTTATTACAGCAAGAAAACAGCATATTATTAGTAGGGATGTAATAAAATAAGATAGTGTATTTTGATATTCTTTATAAAAACCTCTTGGCCTTTCCGTTTTTAGAATAAATGCAGGTTTTCCATCAATATCATTTATGAGAGCATAACCTGCAATATAACTATCATTTATTGGTTTAATAAAAAATGGGGAACTTTGAGACATTGATTCGCGTGCAGTTTGAAAATCAGCAGGTATATTGAAATCATTGTAACTAATCAATGTAAGAGAAGACTGTATTTCACCAGATAAATGCTGAATTTCAACATCACTTAAATATCGGCCGAAGATTAATGTCCCTTTACTGGGACCATCTCCATTTGAAGTTAAAATAGGGTGTGAAACAATTATCATCGGTCCCTCTGGAAGCATGATGATCCCTTTTACACCATCTTGAGAACTCAGTAAAATATTATCTTTAGATATATACTTCTTAATACCTTCAGAAACAGGTTTTTCTTCCTTTTTTTGAAGATCGAATTCTTTGCCATAGACAATATTTCCGGAATTATCAACATAAATGATCAGATTAAGTTTCAAACCAGTAAAAGTAGAATTTAAAAGATTACTTTGTATATATCTTGAATTATGATTCTGTATGAAAATATACGTGTCATCCCAGACTGCCCAGTCATTAATAGTTTTATTTAAATCAGAAATTTCACCTGAAAGCACATTTGTAGCTAGCTGAATATTCTGGAGTGTGTTCTGTTCTTCAAGTGTTTGAAATCCTCCCATTAAAACAACATTTGAAGCCATGCACATAACAATAATAGAACATGTTATAGTTATTCCAAGGAGTACCAGTGTTTTCTCTCGTAATTTCATTGTTGCCCCATATCGCTCGATCTTTTTATCACTGACACAATTTAGTGTTTATATTAGAAACCTTCATTAATAAAACTATTAGTTTTAATAGATTATTATGCGTGTTTAAGCAAATCATACAAACTTATAAGCCAAAAAAAAGAAGTTTGAGATGAAAAAATAAGTTAAAAAAAAGTAAATTTACTTTTTAGAATATTCTATAAACTGCAGATTAAATTTACTTGTTACCCGAAGACCCCTCTGAAATTACATCATCATCTGATTCAATGGAAGAAATGAGGGGTTTTCCATTTAAAATCTCGTTTAAAAATTCTCCGGTATACGTACCACTTAATGCAACTTCCTCAGGAGTACCTTCTGCAATAACAAGACCTCCCTCATCCCCTCCTTCAGGGCCCAGGTCTATAATATAGTCTGCTGTTTTTATAACATCAAGATTATGTTCTATGACCAGGACTGTGTTTCCAGAATCCCTCAATCTACCAAGAACCTGGAGAAGCTTTTTAATATCTGCAAAGTGAAGTCCTGTGGTTGGTTCGTCAAGTATATAAAGAGTTTTACCAGTACTCTGGCGGCTTAACTCTTTTGAAAGTTTTACTCGCTGAGCTTCCCCACCTGAAAGTGTTGTTGCAGGCTGTCCAAGTTTAATATAACCAAGCCCAACATCATCAAGGGTTTGAAGTTTTTTCTGTATACGTGGAACATTTCTGAAGAAGTGAACTGCCTCTTCAACTGTCATATCCAGCACATCTGCAATATTTTTACCTTTGTACCTCACATCCAGTGTTTCCTTGTTGTAACGCTTCCCTTTGCACACTTCACACGGCACATATACATCTGCCAAAAAGTGCATCTCAATTTTAATTATTCCATCACCACTGCACGCTTCGCATCGTCCGCCTTTTACATTGAAACTGAACCTACCTGGTTTATAACCTCTCTTTTTAGATGCAAGAGTTTCAGCAAATATTTCCCGGATATAGGTAAATACGCCAGTGTAAGTAGCTGGATTCGACCTCGGAGTACGCCCAATTGGAGACTGGTCAATTATAATTACCTTATCAATATTGGAAACTCCATTTATCTTATCATGTTTTCCAGTTGTTACTGGTTTCCTATTAAATTCTCCATAAAGACCTTTATAAAGCACGTCATTTACAAGGGTACTCTTCCCAGAGCCAGAAACTCCCGTAACACATGTAAAGACACCAAGAGGTATTTTTACATCTATATTTCTGAGGTTGTTCTGTCTCGCACCTTTTACAGTAATGAATTTTCCAGTAGGTTTTGCACGTTCTTTTGGAACCTCTATGGTTTCACTCCGGGATAAATATCTTCCAGTTATAGAATCAGGATTATTCATTATTTCAACTGGAGTTCCCATTGCTGTAACCCTTCCACCATGTTCACCTGCTCCAGGGCCTATATCCACAACATAATCTGCAGAGAGTATGGTTTCTTCATCGTGTTCTACAACTACCAGGGTATTTCCAATGTCCCTCAGTTTTTTCAGAGTTTCAATAAGTCGTGCATTGTCCCTCTGGTGCAAACCAATACTCGGTTCATCGAGTATATAAAGAACCCCTACCAGACCTGAACCTATTTGTGTTGCAAGGCGGATCCTTTGGGCTTCACCCCCAGAAAGTGTTCCAGAAGATCTATCAAGTGTAATATAATCAAGCCCTACATCTGATAAAAATCTTAAACGTTCCCTTATCTCTTTTAAGATCTCTTTTCCAATGAAGTGCTGCATCTCAGTAAGTTCAAGTTCTTCAAAGAATTTATATGACTCTTTTATAGGCATTGCAACCACTGCAGTTATGGTTCTATCACCTACGGTCACAGATCTACTTTCAGGGCGCAATCTGGTCCCATTACATGCAGGGCACTTTCTATCACTCATAAACTGCCCAATATAACTTCGCATGTAGTTTGATTTGGTATCTATAAAGAGACGTTCCATTCTCTTTACCACACCTTCAAATTTCCGTTTTACATGGTGTACCCTGCCTTTCCGCCTGAAAGTAAAATCTATTCTTTCAGAAGACCCATAAAGAATTAAATTTTGGTATTTTTTAGGTAATTCTTCAAAAGGAGTTTCCATACTGAATCCATAGTGATCAGCGACTGCTTTAAGCATTTGGTGGTAATAATTATCCTTATTTTTGGATTTACTCCATGGAAGGACTGCTCCATCTTCAAGTGATAAAGTACTGTCCGGTACTACCAGGTCTGTATCTATTTCCATCTTGCTTCCAAGCCCATTACATTCAGGACATGCCCCATGGGGATTGTTAAATGAAAATGTCCTTGGACTTATCTCTTCAAAGTTTATATCGCAGTCCGTACATGCAAAATGCTCACTGAATACTTTTTCTTCCTTTTCACCATCTTTTTCATAGAGTACAACCATGAGGCCGTCTCCAAGTTCAAGGGCAGTTTCAACTGCATCGGCGAGTCTTCTTTTAAAATCAACATCATATCTTATGATTAATCTATCTACAACGACTTCAATTGTATGTTTTTTATTTTTATCAAGATCGATATTTTCGTCCAGGCTTAAAACTTCACCATCGACCCTTACCCTTACAAATCCCTTTTTCTGAAGGTCTTCATATATTTTCTGGTGCTCTCCTTTCCTATCTTTAACAACAGGAGCTAAAATCTGCACTTTAGTTTTTTCTTCTTCTTTATAAATATTATCCACAATCTGGCCCGAAGTCTGTTGTGATATAGGTTTTCCACAGTTGTAACAGTGTGGAGTACCAATTCTTGCGTAAAGAAGCCTTAAATAATCATATATTTCTGTTACTGTTCCCACTGTTGACCTTGGATTCATTTTAGTGGTTTTCTGGTCAATAGATATGGCAGGCGAAAGTCCCTCAATATAATCAACTTCCGGCTTCTTCATCTGCCCTAAAAATTGCCTTGCATAAGCTGAGAGAGATTCCACATATCTCCGCTGTCCCTCAGCATAAATTGTATCAAATGCAAGGGATGATTTTCCAGAACCACTGAGCCCTGTAATTACAACGAATTTATCCCTTGGTAAAGTAACATCTATATTTTTAAGATTGTGTTCCCTTGCACCCTTTATAGTTATACTATCTTTCTTTGTATTCATTACTTTGAAACCCCTTCTAGAATGCTGATTTTATCTCTAATCTTTGCAGCTTTTTCAAAATCAAGTTTCTTTGCAGCTAAAGTCATTTCATGCTCTAAATCCTTAATAAGTAAGCGAACTTCATCTTTTGGCATATTTTCAATATCATCTATTAATTCAATTTTATCCTTTTTCTCTTTTTCCTTGATGGATCTTACCACAGTTTTTGGTGTTATATTGTGTTTTTTATTATATTCAATCTGCAGTTTTCTTCTATTGTTAGTTATTTTAACTGCGGATTCTACAGATTTTGTGATTTCATCAGCGTATATAATTACTTCACCCTCTACATTTCTTGCAGCCCGTCCTATTGTCTGTATAAGTGATGTTTCAGAACGGAGGAAACCTTCTTTATCTGCGTCAAGAATTCCAATTAAAGATACCTCTGGAAGGTCCAGCCCTTCCCTGAGTAAGTTTACTCCCACAAGACAGTCAAATTCACCACGTCTGAGGTCATCGATAATTTCAATACGTTCCAATGTGCTTATTTCTGAGTGGAGGTACCTCACTTTAACTCCAATTTTTGCATAGTAATCTGTAAGGTCTTCTGCCATTTTTTTGGTTAATGTAGTTACCAGAATTCTCTGATTTTTCTTAATTCTTTTTTGAACTTCCCCTAAAAGGTGATCTACCTGCCCTTTAACTGGTTTTATTATCACCTTTGGATCAATGAGCCCTGTAGGCCTTATAATCTGCTCTACAGTATTCTGACTTTTCGCGAGTTCATAATTTGCAGGAGTTGCAGAAACATAAATAACCTGATTCATTAGACTCTCAAACTCTTCAAAGTTAAGAGGTCTGTTTTCACGGGCTGACGGGAGCCTGAATCCATAATCTACAAGTGAATCCTTACGTGCGCGATCTCCAGCATACATTCCCCCAATTTGAGGTACTGTAACGTGGGATTCGTCGATTATTGTTAAAAAATTCTCTGGGAAATATTTTATAAGAGTGTGAGGCATGCTGCCCCATTTTCTACCGCTTAAATGAAGTGAATAATTTTCAACCCCAGGACAGTATCCCATTTCCTGAAGCATTTCCATATCAAACCTTGTTCTCTGTTCAAGGCGTTGTGCTTCCAGTAGTTTGTTTTGAGACCTTAAAATAGTTAATCTATCTTCCAATTCCATTTCAATGTCTTTTAATGCTTTCTGCATTTTACTGTCAGAAATAACGAAGTGTTTTGCAGGAAATATAGTTATTCTATCTATTTTTTTGGCTACATTTCCCCTCAAAGGGTCTATATAAGATATTCCATCTATCTCATCTCCAAAGAGTTCTATCCTTACAGGAAGTGAACCGTGAACTGGAAATATTTCTATTACGTCTCCTCTTGCTCTAAATTTTCCCCTTGTAAAATCTATATCATTTCTTTCATACTGTATATGGACGAGTTTTGATAATATTTCCTCTCGTTCCATCGTTTCTCCAACTCTCATATGCAACAAGTGATCTCCATAGTCCTCAGGAGATCCAATACCATATATACATGAAACGCTTGAAACTACTATCACATCATCCCTTGAAAGTAGTGATTGTGTTGCTGAGTGTCTCATCTGGTCTATTTCATCGTTTATACTGGCTTCTTTATCTATGAATGTATCAGTGTGGGGAATATATGCTTCCGGCTGGTAGTAGTCATAATAACTTACAAAATATTCCACAGCATTTTCAGGGAAAAATTCTTTAAATTCTTCATAAAGTTGTGCAGCAAGTGTTTTATTGTGTGACATGACCAATGTAGGTTTATTTATCTCTTTAATCACATTTGCCATTGTAAATGTCTTTCCGGATCCTGTAACTCCAAGTAGTGTTTGATGCTTTAATCCATCATTTATACCATTTACAAGCGAATTTATTGCTTTTGGTTGATCTCCTAATGGTTTATAATTTGAATTGAGTTTAAATCCTGTCATTTCTCTTTCCTCTGTATGAAAAGGGTATTTTAACATTTTTCTAAAATCTTTTGATAGTTTAAGTTTTGTATTGATATAAAATAGGTTTTGAGTAAGAGCATTAGAAAAGTAATAGGTGCCCTAAATGTCATTTTGAAGCTGTAACACAAAGCCATATTTGATACTTAAATCACCTTATAAGTATTTTAATTTCTAATTTATTCGTTTTAATCCGTTTATTACTGTTTTATTCTTAGATACTTGCTTAAATCTTTTTATTTCTCTTTCCTCTTTTTTGAAAAAAAGATAACTTTTATATATATTATTATAACTTATAAGAAAATAACTTTATTAATATTGGGAAGTATGATATAAATAATTGATGGTATAACGAAGGTTGAAGAAAATACTACGTATTTTCTGAACCCCAAAAATATTTCTAATATTTTTGGAGGTTGAAGGAAAATATATGATTTTCCTGAACATCAATTTTTAGAAAAAGATGAAGGTTGAGAAAAATGCAAAGCATGCAAAAATCTGCGATTTTTGCTGTGTCAAAATTTTCAATTTTGACAATATTTTCTGAACATTCGAAATTTCTTATTTCGATGCTCTAAATCATAGATTTCAAGAGCCACATAAATCATAAATTTATAAGGTGGTTAAAACGGAAAATAGTTCCATAAAAAAAATTGGAAAGAGTCTTAAAATTGGTGGAAAGTTGAATACAAACCCCATAGCTGTTTATAGTTCTGAAACGATCCCTGAAGGGGCAGTACCTATGTGTTCTCTTGATCGTTGCGTTGCTAAAGCCATAATGTTAGCTTCTATAAATGAAGATCAACCTCCATTATATATTGGCAAAGATACCCTTAAAGGCTGCTGTCCTGGATCAATGACATATTTAGGGTTCACTAAACCCCTCAAATTCATTAAATACTTCGTTTCTACAGGAAATGAAAAATTTAGAGGTGGGGAAGCAGAATATCTTAAAGCTGGACCGGAGTATGTTGAAGGGTTTTTAGAATCCATTGGGGAAATAAAACCACTTGGGAAATACCTTATAATACAGAGATGTGAAGATGTAGAAGATAATGTTGATGTTAAATCAATCCTCTGCTTCGGTAATGGAGAACAAATAAGAAATTTAAGCAGTATTATACACTTTAGAACTAAAAACCCATTTAATGCAATTAGTATGGCTTTTGGCCCTTCATGTGCAACTTTTGTTACTTACCCTGCAGGAATGGCTGAAAAAGCTCCAAAAGATACTGCATTTGTGGGTCCTGTAGATCCAACTGGAAACGTATGGTTCCCCCCAGAATACATGGCTATTGGCATACCATTAAAAATTGCAGAAGGGATGCATGAAGATTTGAATAATTCCTTCGCTGTAAAAAGGCCGCAAGTTGCTTCTCCTAAAACAAGAGATAATATAATTTCTTAAAATAACACTTAAATCAGTGTTTCTTTTTTTATTACATTCAAGACCACTAAAAATACAAGAGGCGATTAAATGTCAAATCGTTGCAGTAATCCAGATAATTTACCCAATAAACCCGGCGTATATATAATGAGAAATATTGATGACGATGTAATCTACGTTGGAAAGGCTAAATCATTAATTAAAAGAGTCAAATCCTATTTCAGCAAATCAGAATTACCTTTAAAAACAAAATTGCTCATGAGCCATTTTCATAACTTAGAGTATATTATAACAGATACAGAAAAAGAAGCACTTATTCTGGAATCCAATCTCATAAAAAAGTACAAACCAAAGTATAATATTCGATTAAAGGATGACAAAAGATATCCCTATATTAAAATAACCAACGAAAAGTTTCCAAGGATTTTAATTACAAGAAATGTTAGAGATGATGGTGCATTTTACTATGGACCATTTACAGATGTTGGATCTGTAAGGAGGATGGTCAAATCATTAAAAGCTATTTTTAAAATAAGGGCCTGCAGGAAAATGGACGGGCCATGTCTCAACTATCAAATTCATCTTTGCAGTGCTCCATGCGGAGGCAAAATAACTGAAACATCTTACAATGAAATTGTAGAGAAAATTAACCTGTTCTTTGAGGGTAAATATAATAAAATAATTGATATGCTAAATAAGATGATGGTAGAAGCTGCAGAGAACCATGAATTCGAAAAGGCAGCAGTACTGCGGGATCAAATTATGTCTGTAGACAGCATTCTTGAAAAACAGAAAATAGAATTTGATAGAGGCCTTGAACAGGACGTAATAGCATGTTCATACGATGAAAAACTGGCTTGTGTAGTTGTATTTTCCATAAGAGACGGCAAAATCATCGGAAAAGATGATTTCTTAATGAGCGGAACGGAAGGCACATTACCAGATAAAATCCTTTCAGCATTTCTAAAACAGTATTATATGAGCCCAAGACATGTGCCGTCAGAAATTATTATACAGTACAAACCTGATGAAAAGGATCTGATTGAAGAATGGTTGTCTTCCAACCAGGAATATGAAGTAGCTCTTAGAACTCCTAAAAATGTAACAGAAACCCGTTTGGTTCAGATGGTAGCTAAAAATGCGGAAATAATTAAGAATCAAGAGAAAGAAGTCAGAAATACTTTGCTTGATCTTCAAAGATACATTAAACTCCCTAGAATACCAAGACATATTGAATGTTTTGATATTTCAAATATCAGCGGCAAACATGCAGTTGGATCTATGGTTGTTTTTGAAGACGGCATGCCTAAAAAAAGTAAATATCGAAAATTTAAAGTAGAAATTCCTGGTCCTGATGATTATGCCATGATGCGGGATGTTTTAAGCAGAAGGTACAGCAAGATTGCCACTGGAGATGAGGATAAAAAGCCGGATCTTATCATAGTAGATGGAGGAAAAGGACAGCTTAATGTGGCATTAGACGTTTTAAAATCATTTAATTTGGACGATATACCTACTATTGGGTTAGCTAAAGAATTCGAGCATGTATTTGTCCCAAATAATTCGACCCCCATAATTTTACCTAGAAATTCCGAAGCTTTACATCTCCTGCAGAGGATAAGAGATGAAGCACATAGATTTGCAGTTACTTACCATAAAAAACTTAGATCTCGCGAATTGAAGTATTCTGTGCTTGACGGGATAAAGGGAGTTGGGGAAAAACGAAAAATAAAACTGCTTAAACATTTTGGTGACATTAACAGCATAAAAAATGCCAGTGTTGAAGAGTTAGCAAGTGTTGAGAGTATAAATAAAAACTTAGCATTTATCATCTACAAGCACCTGCATAAAAGCAGTACTGCTTAGTATGAATCTTATAAATCCTTTATGATTGTGTGCAAAAGGCAATATTAATATATTTAAAGCTTTAAAATAGTATGCATTATGGCATCTTTTAAAATTCTTGTTGTTGAAGATGAAAGTATTGTAGCCATGGATATCAAACACAGGCTGGAAAATATGGGTTATATCGTGCCTGCAATCACGTCTTCAGGTGAAGAAGCTGTAGAAAAAGCTTCGGAAACTAATCCTGATCTAGTACTTATGGATATTGTACTAAAGGGAGAAATGGACGGTATTGACGCTGCCCAACAAATAAAAGATAATCTTGATATCCCTGTCGTATATCTAACAGCATATTCTGATGAAAGAACCCTTAAAAGAGCTAAAATAACAGGTCCTTTTGGTTACATTATTAAACCTTTCGAAGATAGAGAACTGCACAGTGCCATTGAAGTTGCGCTCTACAAGTATGAAATGGAAAGCAAATTAAAGGCAAATGAGAAATGGCTTTCTACAACTCTTGAAAGTATTGGTGATGCTGTAATTACCACTGATAAAGATGGATGCATCACATTCATGAACCCCATTGCTCAAAAGATTACAGAATGGAAACAGGATGAGGCTTTAGGAAAACCATTGGAAAGTATTTTTAAAATTATTAATGAAGAAACTGGCAGTCCAGTAGAAAGTCCAGTTACAGAAGTGCTTCAAAAAGGTTCCATAACTGGTATGAAAGATCACACCATTTTGATAACTAAAAATGGGAGACATATACCAATTGATGACACAAGTTCCCCTATCAAAGATGATAAAAACAATATAAATGGTATCGTACTTATATTCCAAGACATAACAGAACGTAAGAATGCTGAAAAAGAAAAAGAACAGCTTTTAAAAGAAAAAGCTAGAGGTGAGCTTTTCGGTTTCCTTTTAAGTGCTATGCCTGTATTTGCATCAAATATACCTCCTCAGATAAGAAATAATATTGCAAAAAGTTTTTCAGACCGTTTTGAAATAAACATGAAACCAAAGTTTGAAGAAGGTAAACCCAATTTAAATGAAAATATCTTAAACTACTATACTAAATGGATAAAAGGATTTCTATCAAATCTGGGTATTGAAGCAGAGGATACATTAGAAAATCACCAAAATTATCTTAAATTTTCAAATTGTCCATGGGAAAAAGAAGCAGAATACAGTCCTATGTTCTGCATGATATGCAGAATAATTATATTACGTAGTTTTACATGGACATCTATTAAAGGCAATGTGGAACAGATATCATGCATGGCTGAAGGTTCAGATAAATGTACATTTGAATTTATACTGGCTAAAGACCATATACTTAAATAATGAAGTTAACTTATTTTATTTATATAGAGTTAAAGGAGACATAACATTGGAAAGAGTAAAAACAGGCATATCAGTATTAGATCACATTACCGGCGGATTTCCGGCAAGTAGGACAATGCTTCTTACAGGGGATGCAGGTTCCGGAAAAACAATATTTGGACTTCATTTTGCAAAAAACAGCTGTGATCAAGGACTTAAAACAGCATACATAACTACAGAAGAAGACGCTCATGATCTTAATACACAGGGTAACTCTTTCAACTGGAATTTAGAAAAATTCCAGGAAAATGGCCTTTTAACTTTCATTGAACTGGCAGGAGCTAGAGCAAAGGTAACTGAGGCTGCAATGAGCATAGATATTGGTACTATGAAGGGTAACTTTGCTAAAATTCTACAAAACATTCCTGAAGATATTGAAGTCATTATTTTAGACAGCCTTGGAAGTTACACCGCTAAGTTAACACCTTATGAATTTAGAGACCGCTTCGATCTGCTGGTATATGAACTGAAAAAGAGGGACATTACTGCACTTGTGATACTTGACAGTGCCACTTCCCAAGAATTTAATGAACTGGCATTATTTTCAGTTTATGGAGCTATAAAGCTCATGAAACGTGAAAATCCATACACAGGCCGTAGGGAAAGAGTAATGGATATCGTGAAAATGAGGAGCACTAAAACACCTACTCAATTCATGACCTATGAAATAAATTCAACTGGAATTGAAATACTATCCAGTTCAGAACCTAAATAAGTATATTTATATCCAATTTACATTCTACTTTTTTAATTACTCTTCTTCGCCATAATTTAAAAAGGCGAGCCTAACATCGATTAAAGCTTCACATACTGCCATATCCATTATAGATTTTAACAACAACTCTATATCTTCATCTTGTTCTTTACTCCATTTATTCCCATATAAAGGCTTAAATAATTTCTTTAAAACACCCAGTGCTTCTTCTTTGTTTTTAGCTATATGTTCTTCCAGTTCTTTATTTCCTTCTTCAAATTCTTTTAAATCTATATCATTATGTTCATGCTCTGCCATCTTAACCACCATATTCCATCACTAAGCGTTTAGTACACAGTAACTTGAAAATAAGTTACAACGTGTAAACTATATTTATTAAACTCCCATTCAACATACTAAAAATTATAATTGATACAAACTAAATAAAGTTACATATTCAAAATAATTAATATAAAACCAAAGTTTAATAATATCCCAGAAAAAGGTTTTTTTACTTTCATTCTATTCTAACTGATTTTAAAACAAATTTGTGTTTAAAAAATAAAATAATTAAAATATAAAGTTTAATTATTAAGCATTTTCAAGTGCAGCCACCAGTAATTTTACAGTATTTTCAACATCATCAAGGTCTACAACCTCAACTGGTGTGTGAATATACCTTGTTGGAGCTGATAAAACACCTGTAGGAATTCCTTCCCTTGTAAGGTGAATTGCTGTTGCATCTGTGGTACCGCCTTCACTTACTTCAAGCTGATATGGAATATCTTCTCTTTCAGCTGCTTCAATAAGGAGTTTTTTGACTTTAGAATGAGTTATTATACCTCTTCCACTGGCATCAGTTAAAATTATAGCAGGTCCGCCTCCAAGTTTTGCAGGGGCTTCGTCTTCCTTAATTCCAGGGTGGTCCCCAGATATTGTAACATCTAAAGCTATAGCTAAATCAGGATTTATTTTAAATGCTGAAGTTTTTGCTCCTTTAAGTCCAACTTCTTCCTGTACAGTTCCAACGGCATATATGGTAGCGTCGCTTTTAATCCTTTTCATAACTTCAATAAGCACTAAACAGCCTACCCTATTATCAAATGCCTTCCCTGCAACAATAGAACCTCTAAGTGTGGAAAATTCACGTTTAATTGTTGCAACATCACCAACATTGACTATTTTCTCTGCTTCTTCTTTGTCCTTTGCCCCGATGTCTATGAACATATTTTCATATTCAACAGCTTTTTTTCTCTCTGCTGCTTTCATCCTGTGGGGTGGTTTTGAACCTAAAACTCCCAGAACTTTCCCATTATCTGTGTGGATATAAACTTCCTGGTTTAAAAGCATCTGGTCATTTATTCCCCCAATTTTAGAGAATTTAATGAATCCATCTTTATCAATGTGTCTTACCATTAGCCCAATTTCATCCATATGGGCTGCAAGCATTATCTTTTTCCCATTTTCTTTCCCTTTTTTAACCATTATGAGGTTACCAAGATTATCGGTTTCGATTTCATCCACATGGTCTTTTACTTCATCTGTTATAATTTCTCGAATATTTTCTTCAAAACCGGATACTCCAGCTGCATTTGATAATTTTTCTAATATATCTTTCATATAAACGCCTCTTACCTTGTGGTTTAAACAAGATTTCATTAAACTCAAATTTTTAGTTCAAAAATGTCCAAATTTAGTATTTAAACAATTTTTCCTAAAAAAATTATTTTACCTTATCTCGATAGTGATTTTATTAAAATTAATAGTCCAATCAGCACGACTAATATTGGGCCGGCCTGCTGTTTTATAAATTCCATAGGAATATATCCCATGTTTATAGCATACCAAATTAAACCAGCCACAATAACAATGATACTTAGATATATGCCCCATTTGTTAACTCTGCTTTTTTTTATTTCTCTTCCCTCAGGTCTTCCAATTGGTTCATTATCATTATCTGGCCTGTTTATTTCTATTCTTTCTTTCATGTTATCCCCGTATTATTTTATATCATACTGGTTAAAAATATCTTTGCATTAAAACAATTATATGAATTGTTTTAATTTCTTTTAAATATGTTTCATATATTACTTGCTAGTTTAAATATTTAATTAAGGCCATATTATAAACAGAAAAGCTGTAATTAAAAGTTTTATGAAAGTTAATTAACAGGGAACCCCTGGAGTGCATTTCAATTAATTACCTCAAACTCTGAGGCTATAAGTATGTGTTTATACATAGTTAATGTAACAAAAAATTAGGAATATAGATCTTTTTAACTATCTTATAAAATCATATCTGGGTTAATAGAAGTATTGATAATTATACAGACATTTGAATATTAAATAAATAGCTATACCTTATTAATATAATAAAATAGCCAGGATATAGAATTTTTACTGATTAATTAAATTTTACAGGACTAATTAATATGATACCAAAGAGCCATCCAAGATATAAATCTTTAATTTCAAGAGATAAAATTGTAAATGCATATAAATCTGGAATTTTAGCCGATTCTGGAATGATAGCCCATGGAAGAGGAGAAGCTTTTGATTATTTAATTGGAGAAAAAACAACTGAAACTGCAGAAAAAGCTATAGAAGCAGCAGCTGCAGCTTTAATCCTTGCAAAAAATCCAGTTATATCTGTAAATGGTAACACCACTGCCCTTGTTCCAGAGCATGTTGTAGAATTAGCAGAAGCTTTAGGGGCAAAAATTGAGATAAACCTTTTTTACCGAACTCCTGAAAGAGTTAAAACCATCTGGAAATTTTTAAAAGATCAGGGAGCCGGAGAAATTTTAGGTACAGAAGAGGAAGATTTCAAACATATTGAAGGTCTGGATAGTCCAAGGGGAAGCGTCAGCCCTGAAGGTATGTATAAAGCAGATGTGATCCTGGTTCCACTGGAAGATGGTGACAGAACAGAAGCGCTGGTAAAGGAAGGTAAATTTGTAATAGCTATAGACTTAAATCCATTATCACGGACAGCTAAAACTGCATCATTAACTGTAGTCGACAATATTACAAGGGCAATGCCGTGTCTTACCCATAAAGTAAATAAACTTAAGACTAAGAACCCAGATGAACTAAAAAAACTGATGGATAATTTTAACAATATTAATAACCTTAAAGAATCATTGAAGATTATGTTAAATTCCATTAAGGAATTTGAATAACGATGAAATTTCAAAACAATGGACTTATCACTGAAATCATTAAAGAGTGAGATCATGCAGGTAATAGGAGTAACAGGACTACCAGGATCAGGTAAGAGCATCGTAGCAAGAGTTGCTAAGAATATGGATGTCAATATAATACGAATGGGCGATGTTATAAGAGATGAAGCAGTAAAAAGAAACGCTGAAATTGGGGAAACTGCAGTTAAACTACGTGAAGAGTATGGCGACTATGTAGTTGCAGAAAGATGTGTAGAACTAATTAAAGAGCATTCAAAAGATGAAACTGCAGAATGTGAATTAAAATTTATAATCGAAGGTATAAGAAGCCCGTATGAAGTAAAAATATTTAAGAAAAATTTTAAAACATTTAAAATTATCGCTATCCATTCCAGCCCTAAAACACGCTTTGGTAGATTAAAAAGAAGAAAAAGAGAAGATGATTCCAGTAATGTGGCAGAATTTATAAAAAGAGATAATAGAGAACTTAAATTTGGGATAGGTAACGTTATAGCCACATCAGATTATATGATAGTAAATGAAGGGCCGGTCTGGAAGTTTAAAAATTCAATACGCAGCATATTAAAAAATGAGGTTAAAAACACTAAGCAAAAATCATAGATTTTTGCTTGTGGTTTTTACACCAAAAACGTAGTTTTGCCGGCCCCAAAAATCTACGATTTTTTAGGGATTCGCATGCTTTAATTTTCAAACACAGAAAATCTTCGGTTTTCGTAGTTAAAAAAAACACTGATTAATCCTTGATTTTTGATTGTTAAGATTAAAAAATCTAAAATTAATTCACACCCGCAGGAGTTTATAAAAATGAACTGTAAGATATATGCTAAGACTGAATTGAATCCCACAGAAGATATTGACAAAGTCACCAAAACACTGAAAAACATGTTTGATTATGATGATATAGAAATAGGGGAAAATTATGTCCTTGTATCTGGTGAAAAAGAATCAATTACAAATTTACGTAAGGAACTCAGGGAAAGGAAAATCAGAGGTGTTGCCAGGAAAATGATGTTAAAAGGAATTGGTGCAAATAAAATTCATTTCAAATTAAGTAAACAGGCAGCATTTGTTGGGGTTCCCAATTTTGTAGAAGATGATCTATCTCCACTGGGAGAAATTGACGTTGAAATTGAAACTGATGATGTTCAAAGATTTATAGACTGGATCGCTCCAGAAATTAAATAGTATCTAAAAATAGATTCTTGATAATTTTGAACTAATTTAATAAAGAATCAGTTAATGTTTGTTTTTAATAAATTTAATTTAAGGACGCTAAATTTGCAAAAACTTATTTTTCATCTAATTTTATGTTGCGGAAATTAAAAACAAATTTAGAACCGCTATTTTGAAATTTAGAATCAATATAATTTAAAAAAAAGTAATAAAACTGATTAATTTATTTTTCTTCTAATTCAGCTTCTTTAATTAAAAAATAACCGCTGTCCCCTTCCCAAATATTTTCTGATTCCATCACTTTAATTTTTTTATTAAAGATAGGTCCATCTAAAACAAGAGTTTCAGCTTCACCACCTTCAAAGCCAATGTGTATTTTATATTTTTTATTTAATTCCACAATCTCAAGGAGAGAGTCCCTATCAACTTTTCTACCAAGCCATGGCTCATCAAAGCCTTCAGCAGCTACACTTGTTATTATAACCTCAAATCCAAGGTCAATAATCTCTTCCATGTACTCTGTAGGATCTCTATGCCATAGTGGCGCGCATGATTCAAGCCCCAACTCTTCACAGAGTGCATCTATTCTTGACTTTTGATATACAGAAAAAAGAGCACCTGAATAAATAGCTTCAATTCCTTTATCTTTCAATTCAATTAGAATATTTTTAAGATCTTCTAATTCTTCTTCTTTAATTCCCTTTGTAACTTTTTTAATAAGTTTTATTCCCATTGCTTCAGCTGAAAGTTCTGTAATATGTATATTTGCAACATGAAACATGTACGATGCAGGATTATCAGAAAATACCGAGACAAGATACTCTACCTCATGCCCCTCCTTAATGGCACTGTATGCTGCCATTGTACTATCTTTACCCCCTGAAAAAAGAACTGCTGCTTTCATATTCACTCCTCATTTTTTAACTACTCTTCCCTTGATATTTTCAAAAATACCAAGAATGCTATCTATAAATACCCCTGCTAAGCCAACAAACATTCCAATAAATCCACATAAAATGATTACATTGGATTGATTTGGAAGTATTGCCTTTAAAGAATTGATTTTATCCTGTGTAGGGCCTTCTATACTTGTTACCACTACAGTTTGTGACAGTTGATCTCTAACCTGATCAGTTTTAGAAGGATCGGCTTGAACAGTTACATGCACAGCACTGTATGATGAACTTATTCCTGCTATTAACATCAGCCAGTCATCTAAACTTTTAATTGTATCTTTAGCATTGCTTCCATTTTGAATCTGGATATTTAAAGTATCATTTCCCTGAATCTGTACTGATGTTATATTAGTATTTGAAGCAGGTATGCGATCTGGAAGCGTGTTTTTCCAATAATCAGAGAAACTTGATGTTTTAATCGTTATTCCTGTCACATTAACGTTTTTAACTCCATCTATATTTTTTGCAGTATTTATAAACTGATTAACATCTACACTATCTGGAATATCTAAATATATAGTATCTAAATCTGTAGATGTACTCTGATAAAATGCAGAAGCAATATTTGGAATATCATCCATTATTGGAGATATAAAAAATGCCCCGCCAATGATACCTACTATAAAACCCATTAATACTACAAATATAAGATTTTTTTTGCCTATAATTGGCGTTAAAAGAGCGGTTGAAAATACAAATACCATTAGTACTAAAAATAATATAACCATTAATATAACTGCGATAGTTTCCATGATTACGTCCCACGACTATTCAATCTCTGTATTACACTAAGTTTCACTTTACAACTATTATTCCTTTGATAAATCAACATATATCTTTTTTGCTACTGCACTTTTATTTTCTAAATGAGAACAAATATTTTTATGCTGGAGAAATCTCAAATAATAATTTATTATATTTTATCAATATACACTTATAAAATTTTTTAATTATTTAACTTTGTACTAATCCTAGGGGCTAATGAATTAAGCCACTAATTTATTTTCAAAAATGTTTAAAATAAGAAAATTCACTTTAAACCATTAAATGCATCTAATAAAAAAAATGGAGAAATAATTGAAAATTAAATTTACATCTATATTCAGTTATGCATTTCCCACTACTGTCCCAGTGGATAAATCGACATAAACCTTCTTTGACGTGGACCCCTTTGTTAAAGGAACAATCCATACAGCCATTACAGTGTTATTTATAGTAACATTGCTTTGAGTTGGTTGTCCTGCTGTATATCCCGGATTAGCTCCTGCAGCTATATTCTTGGCTACATCTGCAGATATTTGAAATGTGCTGTTATTTGTTACATTAGCTGTAGTGTTATTTGCTGTAGAATTATTAGCAGTCGCAACAGGAGCTGCAGGTGTTACAACTCCATCATCTGGAGATCCATTCTGATACTCTACATCCGAATTACTGTGAAACGGATTAAATGCATAAACTGCAATAATAACAAAAATTATACCTAATACAATTAAAGCTTTTTTTTCCCATCCTGGTTCTAGATCCATAGAAATCACCGATAATAATTGACTGAATTTTTATTTAGATATTATGTAAATTGTATAGTTCCATTATTGTTTTTAACTTGATGAGGTGTACCATTATTAGTCATGCTAAAAGATTGGATACGTGCTGGTACCAGTTTAATGGTTATATTGTTATTGTGATAGGACATACTTAAATTTCCATTGCTGTATACATAAACTGTATAATTAGCTGGAGAATCTGGAAGGGTTAAATTGGCAGAATATCCTGGGCCGTTTATATAAACCGTGTTAATTGTTTCAGCTACAGATTCACCTATCATCCTAACTTGACCAAGGTTTCCGCTGTCTGTTTTATCCATTCCAGAACTTACTAATTGGATTAAACTTAAAGCAATGACCATGAATATTACCGTTGCAAGTATCAATTCAGCACTTGCTTGTCCTCTACTGTCTAAGCTCATTTTTTCACCTAATAATTATAACTAGCGGAAAGATTGAGATATCCGCGATAAGCAGTGGAAATAAGGAAATTTTTACCATCAGGTCCCATAACAGTAGTGGTAGTCGAACCATGTTTAGTTGTTATAGTATAACCAGTTACACTTGCAAAATATTCATGATCTAACATGGATGTTGGATTGTTACCATGATCTTCCTGTAAAGGATCGTACAGAATAAATGTGCTCATTTTAGCACTATTTGGCCCTGCAGATGTATTATTCGTTCTGCCCTCTAATCTATCAAAGAATGTAAGCCCATGCGTATCTGGGAAGTAATAAGGACGATATCCCATAATCGTATTAGCCCCTTCAAGACATTCATATAAATTATCTAATTTGCCTGCAGATACAGTATCAGCGAAGTGATATTCTAAATTGCCCATATAAGTATTATAATAAGGATATTTGTAGAAAACAGAACTGGTTCTCTCTTTAGCATTTACCCACACATATGGATCTTCCAGACCTTCAATAGAAACATAAGCAGTTTGAACAGGTGTGTTAAACGTCATATTTTGACCTGCAGATGATGAATTTTGCACAACTGTTATGGCTATACTGGGTATAGAAATTGTAAATCCATAGGGATCATCCTGTGAAATACTTAAATCACTTCCTTGAAATATAGGGGCAGAATCATCATTATTAGGGTTAATATATCTACCATTTATATATATAATCCTGCCTGTCTGCCTCTCCAGATCTTTACAAGTATTAGTAATATTAATATTTATCGTTTCTGCAGTAGTGTTTGTAATATAAGCCCTACTTGTATTCCCCGTAGTATTAAAAAATGGTTGATTATCGGCCAGCACATTAGTACTATTTATTACTGACTGAACTGCCATAAAAGAAGATCTTCTACCTGCATCTGCAGTATCCTGTTGTATAGCATTTACAACATCACTTGCTACAGTGGCAGTGACATCTCCACCTATAACTATTGCAGAAAGAAGGTTAACTTCATTTACAATGCCGCTGTATGAAATAGCCAGTATGACCACCGGTATCATTAATAAAAGTGCTAACGGTGTGAATGCGTATCCTTTATCGTCCATTTTATCATCTCTTATTGTTTCCATAATTCCAATCGTACAGGTATGGAATTTGGCACATCCCCAGTGTAGATAGCCTCAGTTTTTATCTGGCTGGTATCTACAGTATATCCATATGACCGTAGGGTATTAGTTAAATTATTAGCTGCAATGGTCTTTGCATCAGTTGGGTTTGATGCAAATGAATCCACCCATATACTTGACAGGAATTTAGGGTAAACAATGCTTACTCTTGTACCCGAAAAAATTTCAGGGTTTGCAATAGCATTATACGAAATAGCTCCACTAGGTCTAGATGACCCTCCATAATCACCTGATTCATATGATGCTCCTGGAGTTATACTTAGGCTTATAGTGTAATTTCCAGGTTTCAGTTGATAGGTACCATTTGGATTTATAGTTGTAAGTAAATGGGTTGTTTTTGCTGCATCAAGATCTCCCAGGTCCAGCGAAAATGGAACGGGGCCACTGCTATAAAGTGTTGAACTTGCTCCAGTACTGTTTTTAATTGTAACTGTTATGTTTTTAGTATCTAATCCAGTACCTATAAATAATATAGCTTCCTGGGCATCAGAATCTACTTTAAAAGTTTTAGTTTGAGTCGCGGTAGAATCATCATACTGTTTGCTGTCAAATGGATAAGTATCCCACCTAATCGGCAGCTGACTGTATTTAATTATAGAATAACAGCTGGTTAGTCCAACTAAGTCATTATCACTGCTTGGCGCATCGTCCCATATAATAACTCTAACCTGATTATTGCCTGAAGTAAGATAAGGTGCTATGTTTAATATCCCTGGAATATTACCGTAACCTCCATCATCACGTTCGGTATAAGAACCAAATGAAGTGAATATGGTCTGCCATGTACCTTTTGAATTTTTAACCTGTACAATAGCCCTATCTACACCCCCATATGGATTTATAACCGTATAAGCATCAAAAAGCCGAGTGTTTGGAGGTAAATAAACATTAGATACAGAAGCAACTGCAGACCCTGTGGATGTACCATAAGGTATGCCTGTTATTTGGAAAGGTTTATTTGTATTTATATCGCTGCTCTGTATAGTATTCCAGCTTATACTACTTCCAGAAGAATTTGTTACTGTTCCAGTATTCAGATCATAGGTCAAAGAGTTGGATGATGTACCGGCCCCTGCAATGTCTGGGAAATCAGAGGTAGCAGTCACAACCCCCTGAGGGACCTTCATCGTTGTAGTATAATTTCCTATTATAGAAAACCAGGGTAACTCATGATATGAATTTGCAAAGAAATTGAGATAAAAGTTATTTGTTCCAATATTTAATTCAGAGTTACTTATATTTCCCAAATAATTGTACATGTAACGTCTATAAGTACCACCACTATTGTACGTAGTATAATATAAAGCACTGCCAAATTTTGCACTAGTTATGTTATGCTTGTTATTATTACCGTTTAAAATAAAGTTAGCACCGAAAGCACTGGGACTTGTCCAACTGTTACGGTCATAACAACTGCCTATTAAAAATTTAGCCCCATTTATTGATGTTCCATTAATGTAAAATGAAATACTTTTAGGGCTACTTGAGCTCGAAGTACCTGACATACCCCAGTATTTATAAGTACTAAGACCACCATCCCATGGGTCAAAGTTCTGCAGCCAGTTGTGGAAGTTCCAGAGCGTAGTTACTGCTGTATCCGTTTGATCCTCAAACTGAACCTGTTCTATTTTATAATAAGCTCTTCCTACCCATCCTTCCTGCGGCCCTGATATGACTTTAACTTTAGTTGCAATATCATTACTGGTAAGCAAATTACGGGTACCTGTTGTATTTTGGACCACATATGAGTTTCCAGAGGTCATAGTAATTCTATAAGCAATACCTGAAGGTACCAGCATGCCAAGGGTTGTATTTAAATCTGCATTGGCTTTGGCAATAAGACTCGCATCACCACTAGAATAATAAACCGCATCAGTACGTAACTGTCCGCTCTGTTCCATAGTTTCTAAAATACTGTCTGCCAGAGTCTCTAGATGCTGGTGGTCTTCACCTTGATAATAAGGAAGCAGTGTATATGCGGTAATAGTAGCAGTAAGTACTATTACCACTATTAAAGCTAAAGATGCATCAACTGTGAATATAAAACCTTTTTCATCCATAACAATCAATCCCTAATTGGTCCACAGAAATAGTATCACCCTGCATGGTTTTGGTTTAATGTTATCTAAACTAATTTGATCTTCAGGAGTCCCTTTAGGGGCCTGGATTATATAAACATCCATTGAAGAATGGGGATTACTTACAGTCCTTACAGTTACTGTATTATCCTGTAGAGTTGTCATATTCTTTAAAAATGACTCATCAATTTGTTCTGTTATGTTAGCATGACGTGTGCTCTGCCCGTTAAAATTATTACCTTTTATTACAGTGTTACTGTTGATATCTACGGTTGCAGAGTCATATCCATTATTTACAACAAGAACATAATAATCATAGATAGTAAGATAAAAATTATTAGTTGGAAAAGGATTAGGCGGGCTAGTATATGTTCTTGGAACTCCAGCATCACGGATAGCATCTTTTATAGAGGATACTACATCCAGCCTTGCATAATTAGCCACTTTTTCTACCCTAACAATATCAGAAGCAGTGCTGTTAATTCCCGCTCCACTTGCACCTACATTATTTGTACCTATACTTTTCAAGATGGTACTGTCATCTATAGTAGTAATATTCAAATAGAATCCATATTCATTGCCTATAAGTTTCTGCATATTAGATACATTCAGAGCTGTCAGTTTACCTGCCGATACCGTTCCTTCTAAGGGTATTCCCTTAGTAGAATCATACTTTGCAATTCCAACAACATTTACAGATCCATTTTGTTCCCAGTTTGTAGGATCCCCCGATGTTTCAAGTAATGTATTCAATGTATCTGCAGCAACCCTTTCAGTGGAACCTCGATAAACAGTATCCTGTATTAAATATGTTATATTGTCCATATCAGAAGCAACCATGCCTAAAACAAGCACTAAAGGTATAAGAGCAAACAATATATCTAAAGAAAATAATTGGCCCCTTGAATCGCCTGATATTAATCCCAAATTCTTACACTCCTATATTATGATTATATAAACTTCAATTGATATTTTATATAACTTAACAATATTTATATATGTTTGTTACCTCTTATCCTACCCCAAAATAGTATTACACTTTCTAAAATTGTAAATATATTTAAACAAAAAACATATAGATTAATTAAATAGTAATACACTGGTTAAAATAGTAAAACATATACTCCACTACTGAAAAAGAGTTAACTATGATAATGGATCGACGGGGACAAATATCATTAGAATTCGTTCTTATACTTGCCCTTATGGCGGTAATTGTAGGTGCTATTGGTTGGTATGCAGGAAATGCAAACGAACAAAATGTTATAACATCAGCGGTAAGATCCGCAGCAGATAATGCAACAACTACCCTTGCTATGTTAAATAGAACCATGAAACCTGTAACAGTCGAAGATATAACCACAACTACTAATGGAAATAATATAACACTTCAAGTAGATATCAGTGGTTCGCTTTCCAGTAACCAAAATCAAATCATAAAAAGCAGTATACTATCTTCAATAGCCTCCCAGGGATACAATGTGACCAGCAACACCATTGTAACAAATAAACATGTATACACAATTAAAGTAGCGTAATTTATAAATTCATTTTACTGCTTTTGTATTCCTTTTTTTAAAATTAAATAAAAAAATAGTTAATTTATAATCTCAATTATACTAACAGGCTTATTTCCACCAGTGCTTAATAGTTTTTCTTTTATTTGAAGTTTAACTTCGTCTCCCTTACCAGCACCACAGCTGTTAGTTACAAAGTACATATCAGGCTTCACATTGGAACATATATCATATTCTACCTTAACATAGGCTGTATTTTCACTGGTTTCAACTACAGTCCCATAGGTGAAATTTCGATGATACCTTATTCTGAAAATTAAAAAAACAGCCACAGATAATAGCGCTGCAAAGATCAGAACTGTAAGATATGGGAAAAACTCAAATGAAAACGCCATGATAAAGTTTGGATTACTGCTGACTACGACTAAGACTATACCTGCCACAATATACATTAAAAAAAAGTCGCGATAAGCATTAAAATCTATAGGATACATTAATTTAACCTTAGACCTCAGCAGATATACCATGTATACAACTAATAGAATTCCAAGAATACAGAAAATAATGAAAGACAGAAAATTAAATAGGTAAAGTACTGATACAACTAAAAAACCTATAGAAATTAGTTGAAGTTTAAATACGGTTCTTTCCTTTTCTTTTGAAGTAAATTTTCCAGATAAGGGTGTATCATGCATCTGAATTTCTTCAGTATCCTTATTTAATTGAGAACTTTGAGGATTTCTCATTTCAGAAACTTTTGAAACTCCCATTTCACCAATCTCAAGACCTGTATCTTTTACTTTAGACAAGTTTTCTTTAAAAGACCCTGAATTAACCTTATCTTTAATATCGTTAGTGTTAATGCCCCTCAAAATAGAAGGGATTTTAGGTATTGCTAAAATTAGCATTCCAATAAAATTAAATATTTTTATGATTAACTCACCGAATTTGGCAAATATATTCATTGAAATTCCTCTAATTTGTGTTATTAATAAGGCTTTATGCATATATAAATTAATGAATTTCATAGATTACTGTTACAAGTAAAATTAAACCGAAATTGCCCTATTACTTTAATTCTTTCTGGTTAATGTTGTTTATATCTTATATAAATAATTAAGTGTACATAGCTTAAGATAAGTTCTATTAATTATTATATGATACTATAAATCAATATAGTATTACATATAATATTTTCTGGAGTATGACAGCTAAATCCCCTATAAATAGGGAAATTAAAAGACCTATCAAGATGGAAGGTGCAAATGGCACTCCCCTTTTGATTTTAATTTTAGGATCTATTTTATTTTCTTCAAATAACTTTTTAAGAAGAGTTATATTTTCTTCAGTTAAACCTGCTGCCATAGAACTTATTAAAAGCTTACCTTTAGGGGCAGTGATTCCAGTAGGGTCCCCATTTTTTAAAGATTCTTTTATTTTATCAAAAAAACCTTTATCATCCACATAAACTTCATCTGCTCTTTCATACATATTATAAGCAGGTATCATCCCTTCTTTTAAATCAGAAATTTCATAGTCATCCTGGAGAGCTTTTCTATTTACAGATGTAATCAATTTTCTAATAATTCCAATAGCTGTTATTGATAAGAATATAGCAACTATACCAATTACTGTTACTTGTATATTTGTGTATAACGCAAATACCGTGAAGACAAACAGAATAACGGCCTTTACCATATCCGGCAGTTTCGAGATAATGAAAGATAAGACAATAATAAGAACTAATGAAACTACTATTGTCCTGTAAGGTAGATAAGGCAGTATGACATATGTCAATGAAACTGCTGCTGTTGTAACCAGTGCCAGTACAATATTCTTTTTATATTCTTTAACTGGAGCCAATAATTCGTCCACAAGATAAGGTTTCCTCCGTATTGCTATAAATAACACGTAAATTAAGAGGAAAGGAAGTATAGAAAGCAAACTATTTATTATAAGAGTAATAGGGAACCCGTAGATAGAAACAATTGGGAAAGCTGCACCCCATATATTGTAACTTAAAGCTAATGGGTAAAAAGGAAGTAAAGCTGCCAGTGCTGTAAATAATTTAACATCTCCACCTGCCCACGCCCCTAATTTCCAGAAAATATAGCCCAGAGCAAAGATCACTGCCGTAAATATTACACCAGTTACAATAAACCAGATATCATTAATCATAAATGCATATACTGCATTTAAGACAATTCCCAAACCAATTAATGAGAAAGTAAGTTTATTCTGGATAATTCCAGATTTTAAATCTGTATAACTTGCATACAAACATGCTATAATTGCTATGAATGTACAGACTAAAGGTATATCGAAAACCATGATAATCACTTGACCCGTTGTAGATATTTAGATATTTGAAATTAAATAGCCTAAGATTTATTCTTTTTATTTTCAAATGATGCATTCATAAATGATACAAAGATAGGATGAGCATTATTTGGTCTTGATTTAAATTCTGGATGGAACTGACAGCCTAAAAACCATGGATGATCTTTAAGCTCTATCATTTCAACAAGCAAATCATTAGGTGATATACCTGAAATTATCAACCCTTTTTCCTGCAATATTTCACGGTATTCATTGTTAAATTCAAATCTATGCCTGTGTCGTTCATCCACAGACTTTTTTTGATAAGCTTCATATGCCTGTGTTCCAGTTTTAACATTACATGGATAAGAACCAAGCCTCATTGTTCCACCCATATACTCGATCTTTATCTGTTCCGGCATGATGTCAATAACAGGATTCTTAGTCTCTGGATCAAATTCAGTACTGTTTGCATCTTCAAAACCATTCAATCTTGCAAATTCAATTACCATACACTGCATTCCAAGACAAATTCCAAACAGTGGGACTTTCTGCGCTATTGAATATTTTACCGCCTCTAATTTTCCAGAGATACCCCTCTCACCAAAACCGCCAGGTATAAGTAATCCATCTAATCCTTCAAGTTTGTTAGTATCAAGTGAATTTCCAGCATTTATCCAGTCTATATGAACTTTAACTCCAATACTCGCGGCTGCATGTTTTAAAGACTCTCTGATACTTATATAAGCATCCTCAAGCTCTACATACTTCCCTATAATTCCTATATTTACTACTGGTTCCTCTTTTTTTAAGGACTTCACAATTTTTTGCCAGTCCTTAAGGTCCGGCTGTCGAGATTCCATTTTTAATCTTTTAAGTACATATTCCCCTACATTTTCTTTACTTAGAATTAAAGGAACTTCATAAATTGAACTAACATCAGGACAGTTTATAACAGCATTTCTTTCAACGTCACAAAAATGAGCTATTTTTTGTTTTAGGGGAGTATCAATAGATAACTCAGACCTGCAAATTATCATATCTGGAATAATACCAGTACTTCTCAATTCTTTAGTACTGTGCTGGGTAGGTTTAGTTTTAAACTCACCTGCAGCATTCAGGTAAGGTACATAAGTTACATGAACAAACATTACATTGTCATGCCCCTCTTCATTACGCAGCTGTCTCACAGCTTCTAAAAATGGCTGACTTTCTATATCCCCTACAGTTCCACCTATTTCAACTAAAACTACATCCGCATCGTTTTTATTTGAAATTTTTCTTATCATTGACTTAATTTCGTCAGTTATATGTGGAATTATCTGTACACAGGATCCAAGATAATCTCCTTTCCTTTCTTTATCAATAACAGATGAATAAACTTTACCTGTGGTTATATTAGAATCACCGGAGAGTTCTACGTCTAAAAACCTTTCATAATGCCCTAAATCTAAATCAGTTTCCATACCATCTTCTGTAACAAACACTTCTCCATGTTGATAAGGATTAAGAGTTCCTGAATCCCAGTTTAAATAAGGATCTATCTTTATTGCAGTTACATCAATTCCATATGATCTTAATATCCTACCAATTGATGCTGCAGTTATTCCTTTTCCAATTGAACTTACAACTCCGCCAGTTACCACTATATATTTTGACAGCTAAACCATCTCCTAATAATATCGATGTATATCATTAAAAATCTTATATCAAGTTAAAATTATAATCTACAATCTGGATTTATAAAGCATTATTTATAACATTAATGGAATGCTCTAAAATTAATTCTAACAAATAATATGGATATTAAAATTATTCATTTCAAATATCCAAAAAACTTTTCATAAATTTATGTCCTTCAATGGTGCCCAAAGAACCCATTTTTGCTGAAAATTCATTATACTGATTGACATTATCTTTAACCCCATTTGTAGAGCACATTGCATAAGGAATCGCATCTGTTGTATGTGTTTTAACAGATATAGGGGTCGCATGATCAGGCAGTATAGAAATAGCATAATCATCAAATTTTGGGAGTTCATCAAGAAGTTTTCCAATGATTTTTTCATCTATACTTTCTATAGCTTTGATCTTTTCTGTTATGTCACCAGCATGCCCTGCCTCATCTGGAGCTTCAACATGGACAAACACTAAATCATGGTCATTTAAGGTATCCACTGCGTAATTCGCTTTTTGACTGTAATCCGTGTCAAAATAACCAGTTGCCCCTGGAACATTGATATTAGTCAGTCCAAGATAAGATCCAAGACCTTTTATAAGATCTACACCTGTAATGGTAGCACCTTTTAATCCATATTTTTCAATAAACGGATCCATATTGGGCCTAGTTCCCTGTCCCCATAACCATATCATATTTGCAGGGTACTTACCATCTGCAACTCTTTTTTTATTTACAGGATGATCTTCAAGTATTTCCACCGAGTCACGCATGATCTTATTTAATAATTCCGCATTTTTATCATCATAAGGCTTTAGAAGGTTTTCTTCAATGCCTTCTCCAACCACATCGTGAGGAGGAGTGGATTTTAACGAAGCTGATTCGGTATTATCCATTACAAACAAATGTCTGTAGCTTACACCAAGATAAAATTTTCCAATTTCTGCAAATTCCTGATTTAAAGTATCTATAAGCTCTTTTGCTTCTCCTGTAGAAATATGATTTGCATTAAAATCTGCTAATTTTCCATCTTTTGCGGTTATAAAATTACATCTAAAAGCAACCTCTCCATTTTGAAGATCAGCGCCTATACTTGCCGCTTCAAGCGGCCCTCTTCCAGTATAATATTTTTTAGGGTCATAACCCATTATTGAAAGGTTTGCAACATCAGATCCCGGCTGCATACCTTCAGGAACGGTTTTAAGTAATCCATTTGTACCATTAGATGCTATAAAATCCATATTGGGAATCACAGAAGCTTGAAGAACAGTTTTATTATTTAATTCTTCAAGGGGATAATCTGCCATTCCGTCTCCTATTACAACTACGTATTTCATTTTTAAAAAGTCTCCAAGTTAATATTGATCCAAACTGATATCGTGTTATTTTATTTACCCGTTGCATTGTTTAATCTTGTAAATACTTATTATATCACTTAAAATCGCAGAAGCAGTTTCAAGGGGCCCTGCACCTTTTCCAACAACAGTTACATCTTCGGCAAGATCTGTTTTAAGTGTCGCCACATTCAGCGTGCCGTCTACTGCAAAAGGAGATCCTTCCCTTACAAGTCTTGGTGAGACTTCAAGAACATCTCCCGATACTTCCCCAATTAATTTAATGAGATAACCTTCATTTTTAGCAAGAGAAATGGATTCGGGAGTAATTTTTGATATTCCAGTTACTTCCACATCTTTATAACTTACATCTCTACCTAAAAGTGAATTTGCAAGAATTACAGTTTTACACGCTGCATCTATACCTTCAACATCTTGTGCAGGATTAGTTTCAGCTATTCCCAGCTCTTGAGATTCTTTTAAAATCTGTTCATATGATGAACCTTCCTTAGCCATCCTTGAGAGTATGTAGTTTGTTGTACCATTTAAAATTCCTAATATAGAATCTATATCACAGCTGGATAAAGTTTCATGGGCAAAGTTTATAATTGGCATTGCCCCTCCTACGGAAGCTTCAAATTTAAATTGGACTCCATTATTCATTGCAGATTCATTTAGTTCTTTGAAGTATAAAGCTAAAGGTCCCTTATTTGAGGTAACTACATCTTTTTTATCCTCAAATGCCTTTAAAATATGTGTTTTAGCAGGTTCACCGTTGCAGATATCAGTAGGAGTTACTTCAACAAGACAGTCATATTCAGCCTTATCAAGTACATGCACATTTGATATTCCAGAAACTCCATATTCTGGATAATTAGAAACTTTTCCAGTTTTTTCTTTAGTTTCAAGGAGTAAATCAAGATCTAACCCATTATTAGAGATTGCAGCTCCAGAAGTATCCGTAACTGCTACCACCTTAAGATCTAATCCATATTTTTCTTTAAATCTATTATTTTTCATGGAAATAGCCTTTACTACGCCCTTTCCAACTGCACCAAAACCTAAAATACAAATTTTCATTTACTTACTCTCCTAAGCAGCAGCGAATCAACGTCTAAACTTCATTTATAACTAAAAATCCTTTAGATTTTCCAATTTCTTTTATGTTTCCCAGTATCTCTTTTCTTTTACCGGAATCTGCTTCAAGAATGATCTTAGATGCTGATCTTTCTGGATCATCCCCAATTTTTAAATTGAAATCAATTACTCTTACACCTTCAATGTTATTAAGCCTGCCAAGTGCATCCTTAACATCTTTTTCAACGATATTTCCAATAAAGATTGTTCTTATTTTTTCTTTCCTTAAAACACCGTCTACTTCCATTATCTGAATATTCTGACTTTCAAGAGTGTCTATAACCTTATCCAATGTATCTTTATCTCCCTCAATTGTAATCTGGACAGGTATTGTACCCCTTTCTGTTTTTACATCCCTCTGGTGAATTACAGTGACTATATTAGCTCCAAGCCTACTAATAGGCTTAAAAGCATCAGTAAGTTGTCCAGGGATATCTAAAAGTTCTAAAACTAGATTTAATCTCATTCCATCATACCTCATTAAAAAGGATAAATGGTGTTTATTTTACCCATTTTCCTTTTTCTGCAATAACATTTCCATTTTCATCCAGTTCTGCATTTCTAAGAATTTTTTCGGGGTTTTTATCCTTCCCACAATCTGGACGCGTTAGATTAACGTTATCAACAATATATTGAGTTTCTTCAAGTTCAGGAATGTCTTGAAGGGATTCCCGAAATTTTTCCAATATTATTTCAGCTTCTTTTTCTATTTTCATTTTTTTCCCCTCTAAAATCTATTTTTTAATGATGTAAATTTTAAAGGAAAGTTTTTGATCCACCTGTTGAAAATCTTCGATTTTCAACGTTTACGAAACTCTATTTCGTAACTGCAAAAATCTTCAATTTTTGCACGCCACAAAATGAAATTTTGCCGGCTTTTTTCTAAAAAGCCCTCGAAAATCTTTGATTTTCGGGGCATTCAAAATCTTTGATTTCGATGTCCCAAAATTAAAAATTTTGAGGACGCCAAAAATTTCATAAATTTTTGAGCGGTGGGCTTGTCTTTCCCCTTTAAAATTCGTTTATTTTTCAATAATATATGTCAAATTTATTTTGGATATTTTTAAAGGATTCATCCTTTAAAACTTTTTTAACAAGCATTTTGTGGATACCTGATCCATATTGAGCTGCTTTTTTAGGCCTCTTTACGATTTCTTCAGGCACTCCAAGTTCAGCTCCTACTTCCCTGAGAATACATTTTCTCAAGGTATCGTCTTTATTTATTTTATACTTCATAGGTATGTTCATAGCAATATTTATAATATCGGGATCAAGATAAGGCACTCTAAGTTCAATTGAATTTGCCATAGTGACAGCATCATCTCTCTGTAAGTTTACATGATACAGGTTTAAAATATCTTTCTTCAAATCTTCCTGTGCCCTTTCTCCTTTCTCCTCATAAAACTTTAAATAACGATTGTATCCTCCAAAGAGTTCATCTGCCCCTTGTCCTGAAAGCATGACTTTTAAATTATCTTCATATGCCATTTCTGCTGCAATGTATGCAGGCATTCCAACTCCAATTTTCATGATATTGAATTCTTCTATTGCATCCAGTACAGGTATCAAATATCTCTTGACATCATCCACATCTATTACCTTGGTTCTAAGGGGTAAATTCATTTTTTCTGCGGTTTTCCTAGCAAACTTAAGATCAGCAGAATCTTTATGGCCAACACTGTAAAGGCGCGTTTCAATTCCAAGATCATCTGTTATTTTAGCAATTATTGTACTGTCTATGCCTCCTGAAAAAAGTATACCCACTTCAGAAAGTCCAGATACTCTCTTTTTTACAGATGTTATCAAAAGATCCTTTAACTGTTTTCTTAGTGTCTCTTTAGATAAATTAGATTGGCTTCCTAAATTCGGTATATTGATATTTCCATTTAATTTATTGCTCACCAGTTCATTATTGTACAGCATTGAATCAGGTGGAAGTGTTTTTACATCATTTATACCTATTTTCCAGAGTGCTTTCTTTTCAGAAGCGAATGCAAAAGTTTTTTCATCATCATTTTCTCCAAAATAAAGCGGTTTTACCCCAACAGGGTCCCGCACTGCTGCGAAGTTTTTACCATCATACACCGCAAATGCATAGTCTCCATCCAATTGTTCAATGGTTTTTATTACTGCATCGTAAAGTGAGCCCTCATAAAACATTTTAATAAGACTGATAATAATTTCACAATCAGAATCTGTTTTAAAATCTATATTAAACTTGTTTTTAAGTTCTTTAAAATTGTATATTTCCCCGTTACATACTAAAACATAATTATCATAGACTATGGGTTGTGAATCAGGTTCACATCCAACTATAGAAAGTAAATTATGTCCGAGTCCAAATGATCCTTCAGAAATTTTTAAATTATCTAAATTCCCATAAGATGTAACATCATCTACAAAAACGCCTGTTCCATCTGGACCTCTGTGTTTTAAAGAGATAAGCATATCATATAGTTTTTTTGATATATTGGTTCCCATTACTCCTGCTATTCCGCACATACTCAACTTCCCAATTTAAAAAAATTAAAAGTATCCTTCAAAATTAGTATTCATTTAAGCGCATAACATAACTTTTTAAATACTTATTTTTGAGTTGAAATTTAAAGCACAACCATAAATTTCTTATAAATACTTGCCAAAAATATTTGGTTATTCGCTATAATAAATCAATATTTGAAGTAGGTTTTTCATATTTATTTACTTTTTCCCACAGAAGATACTGGCTATTAATGAATTTTATTAGCTATTTAAACAACTATCATAACCATTTTACATTTTCGATATTAAAAATTCTAATATGTTAAATTCTTTTATTTGCCCACTGCCCTATTTAATACTTTTATCCTAATATTTAAAGATCCTAATGGTTTTTATTCTAAAAATATCTGATAATTACATGACAATCTTTTAATTATATTAAATATATCCTGTTTTCTTATAAATAACAAAAAATCAATTAAATTAATTTAATATTTTTTATCTAAATTTTATTTTATAATTTTGTTTTTTTTAATTTACTTAATTCGAAAGAAAATATTAATGTAATTTTGTTTAATAATGTTCAAATTACTAATTTTTTGTTGAATGATTAGTTCAGTATATTTATATAATTTAAATTATTATTACTAATAGTAAATTTTTTATTACATATGTAATATAATAATTAATTAAAGTATTACTTTGAAGGAAACAATGAATACCACTATCAAAAAGAAAATCTTGGAGATATGTTATGCACCAATAATTGAGATTTTTTTTCATAACCACATCTAATTTTCTATGGACTTTTATATCATACAAAATGTCCCACTACGTGCATAATAAAAATTAAATATTTTTAACCCTCATTTTAACTAAATATACAGTTTAATAGGGTTAATGACTTGATTTGGAGAACTTAATAGTTAATTCTGTGCTGAAAAATAACAGGAGGAAACTGAATGAAAAAGGTTTTGGTTTTATTTCTAACCATAGCTGTGGTAGCAGGTACCAGCATTGGATTCGGCGCAACTTTAAATTCAAATACTAATGATCCTGGAAATACAATTAACACAGCCACCACTGATGGAAACAATATTGATAATTCTCAAAATGATGAAAACAGTGATAATATAAATCAAAATAGGGATAACACTCATAGTGGTCAAGGAGAAAATGATGGAAATAACTTTGAGCAAGATTATGGAAATAACTATAATGGAAATGACAGAGATAATTGGTACGACGGATTCTGGAATAAGAAAGATAGAGATAAAGGATACGATAGATGCCACAATAAAGATTATGATACGCTGTGGAACTGCCATGATGACTATGAATGCTGTGATGACTATGACTATGGGTGTGATGATGACGATGAATGTTACAATGCTAATTACATAAATAATCAAATAGCCATTAATAATGATATAAACAATGTAAACGTGAATGCAGGATCTAATACAGGAACTGAACTTGCTTCAGGCAGCAAAGCTAGTCAAATATACAGTGAAATTCAGGAATATAATTATAAAAATAGATCTATCAATGAATTACCTATGCAGAAAACAGGTTTACCAGTTGTACCCGCACTTTTATCAACATTACTTGTAGGCAGCGGTTTATTGTATAGAAAATTAAGGAAATAATCCACTCCTTAATTTTTATACATTTTTCAGTATAAAATTTTTATTTATCATAATAAATATTTTAGTTTAATTTATTGATTTTTAAAGATATTTAACCGTTAGATATGTTAATTCTGAATTTTATTTAGATTTTCATTATTTGATGCAAAACAGTTTATTAATTTATTTACTATTAAAAAAATAGATAATAAAAATTTTATTTTTATTATAAGCATTATTATAGTCTATTGAATTGATTAAATTATTGTACTATTTTTGTTCCTCTTTTTAGTAAAAATAAGAAAGTTTTTATTGCATTATTAATATAATAATCAATAATATTATTAACATAATGGGCATGGATAATCCTGCTAAAAACTAAAGCACAAACAATCCATATTTCACAATCCATATGTATTAACAGCTTAAATTCCCCTAAAATCCATTTAATACAATAAAATATATGCATAACAATTTAAGCCAGTTAAATTCCATTTCTAATAAATTAGTTTCAACATGTTATCCGCCCTGAGGGCAATTAATCATTTCAAGATGATGCCCTGCACAAAAAATTAATGGAGGAAATCTCATGAATAAAACATTGGTTTTATTTCTAGCTTTTGTCGTTACGATAAATGTTAGTATTGGACTTAGTGCAGCTGCAGAACAAGATTCAAACGATGTCGGAAATATAACTATTGATTCATCTAACCTAAACTTAGATCCCAGCACAAATAATCAGAAAGATCCTAGAAAAACACTGCCACTGCAGAAAACTGGTTTACCGGTTGTGCCTGCACTTTTATCAACATTACTTGTAAGTAGTAGCTTATTGTATGGAAAATTAAGGAAATAACCCTTATTTATTTTATTTTTTTAATTTTATAGGTTTAAATTTATTTATATATACTAAAAACTTTTTTTATCAATTCATATGATTTAAATACAACATTAATACAATTTAAACTCCATTTTTATTTTCACACTTACCATGTAGTCTTAATTATCTCAAATACTTAATAGATTTAGCTTTTAAATCGTTTATTATCATGAAATATTAGTCATTATCGATTTATACGTTTCAATATACAAAATAAAGTTCATTTCATTATAATTACTGCAAAATAAATCAAATTTATTTAGAAGTTTCTAATTGCACTCTATTTTTTAAACTTTATTTTTTTAAATTTGTTAGTACTAAAGAGGGTTGCAAAAAATGCTTTCTTAATATTAGTTAAATTACTATTTTTTTATTGGTTGATCTGCCGGGTATATTAATATCATTTTTCCTTTTAATACAAATAGTAAAGTTTTTATTATATTAATAATATAATAAGCTACAATAGTAATAACATGATACTTGCAAGAAATACAACTATCAAAGGGGAAGATATGTTACAATCCATCAAATCTAAAAAATCAATAATTTCCACAATTAGTTTTACGCATCCATTGATCTCTCCCTTAACTAGAAGATCCTTGTAAACAAAAACTAAAAAATAAGGGCATTTAATGTCCCATTTTTGATATTGAGTCAAATAATTAGGGACTCAAAGCAGATAAATCGTTAAGTAGGGCATCTTAAAGATAGATGGAGTTTTACTAACCCGGCCCTACGCCTAAAATACTGGAGGAAAAGAATATGAAAAAAGCATTAGTATTGCTTCTAGCATTTGTAATGGTTATAGGTGCTGGAATGGGATTTGGTGCTGCAGCAGATACAGGTACAGATGATACAACTGTACAAGGTGCTGATCAAGGTCAGGATGCTGTAGATGATGGAGATGCTGGTCAATCTGATGTAACTGATGATCAACAAGATGATGATGACCAGTCTGAAGTAAATGATGACGATGATGCAAAAGATGGCGATGATGGAAAAGAAGATGGCAAAGATGATGAACCAACCATTATAATCATCCAAAAGAAAATCATTAGTATTTTATACTACAATTCAGCTGCTGCTGGTGGAGCCGCTGGAGGTAACAACGCTGCAAACAATGCTGCAAATAAATCCGCTGGAAAAACAGTACCTATGCAAAAAACTGGTTTACCTATATTACCTGCTGTTTTATCAACATTGATGATAGGTAGTGGTTTATTGTATGGTAGATTAAGGAACTAATTTCCTTAATCATACCTTTTATTATTTTAAAACCAAAATTAATATAGTTAAATGCACTTTTTTAGGAAGAATATCAATTATTTAAGAATTGAATTAATATACTGATTTAAATATAAATTATTTTTTCATATCTACTGAAAAAACTATTAGATTTTATTATTAAGCTCTATTTCTATTTCATTTTATACATTAATTTTTTTTAAATTTAATTATATCAAAGAGAATTATAAAACAGACTATATTAATATTACTTAAATTAGTAGTTAATTATTAACTAATTAAAATATTATATTAATATTATTTTTGTATTTAATACTAATCGCAAAGTTTTTATTATATTACTGATATAATAAGCAAGTAATAACACACAAATAAGCAAGTAATAACACAACTTACCAAATATAATCATCAAGGAAAATAGCCTGCAATTAGTTTACATTAAAAATTCAAAAAAAGACAAAAAACTGCTTTAAACCTATTATTAATCATTAGTAGAGCAATTGCGTTGTTAAGGGTGTCATAACCCAGCTCTGCACCAAAAAATAGGAGGTTACCATATGAACAAGATATTGATAACATCATTTTTGAAAGTGAACAAGATACATACCACAAATTGAAGATATTATAAGAAAAAAGTAAACTGAAATGCTTTATATAGATATATCAAGAATTGATAATTAACATTTTTATATTGTCAACTTAATCTGGTTTAACTCCATAAAATTCTAAAAGTTTTTTCAATGATTTAATATACGGTTTAGGTGGTTTAATATCTTTTTGTTCATTATAAAATTTTAAAAGCTTATTAACATATTTAGACATTTTAATTCCTTCTATTTTTAATTTGAAGTTATAATATTTCCTTTTTAATGGTTCATTTAGAAGTTTACTAAAATGTTAAACATTTTGTTGGATTTATCTTGAAGTTAGCTAAAATGTTAAACATTTTGTGCATATTTCATTATACAAATTTAATGAATTATTATTACTAAATTAATTTTATTTATTTTAGTATTACTCATTAGATTGTTTTTATATATCATATAAGAAAAATTAAACCGAATAGAAGTAAATAAATAGAAAAATAATGACTTTAAAGGATTATTAGTTGAAAATAGTAGTAAATACTGCTTTTTATTTAATAAACAGAATTTTAAAGATAATTGAGTTTGAATGATTTTCCAAATAAAATAGAATGTAATATGCTTTTTTTCCATACTCACACACATTTTTCATAATTGTTTAATTGTAATTTAATGTTTTTTCGGTAAGATGGGCTATATGATATAATGTAAAATTGGCTTTTTTGAATAACAGTTCTACCAGTTAATATTTTTCATAATTTCTTCCTCTAATTAAAGAACATTGTTTTAATCATTCTAAAAATTTTTTTAATGTAATTCTTTATACTCTCATCATTTTTGGGATAGCAAATTTTACATTCTATGCAAGTTCCTATTCCACCGGAATACCTACATCTTTTATGCATTTACTCACCTTTAAAAGCTCTTTTGCTAATATTTCTAATCTTCCATTCTCATTTTCAAAATTTTTTATATGTTGGCTTATTAATTCCCCTGCAATCTTGCTTTCACTTTTATTTGTCACAAAACTTAGCAGTGTTAGTTTTGCATCCTTTTTTCTGTTTAGATAGACTTTATTTAGAAAATTTTTTCGCATTGGTTTTCCTGTTTTTCTTTCAAGCTGATTTAGTGCAGCTAAAATTCTTCTTTCATCTACTCTGCAAGACAATTTTACACCTCTTTAAAACACTTGACCATTGTAAGTACTTACGGTACTATAAGATCATACTATATTAAAAAGATATACTATTTAATGAAAAGTAGAAAAGCTTAAATGTAAATTTTAAAGCTTTACAGTACAATAATTAGATTAATTAGGATTATTAAGTTACAAAATCAGTTAATCACAGATTTAATATAATATTAATCAAAATAAAGTACTAAAAATGATTTAAACAGTACAAAAATTAATTTATTATACTTCGCTTTAGTTAAATTTAACGAAGTTCAGCCAAAATAATGTCTAAAAACAAGGTTCAGAATTGAACAAAGTAACAACATACATGCTAATTAAATTGTGCTTTTGTCCACTTTTTAAAGAATTTTTTGAACGCTAACTTTTACAGCTGTAAATATCCAAAATGAAAAATGTTCAAAAAAGAAATTTTATTTTATTTTTATGTTCAAATTGTTAAATACAAATTTTTGGCTTATTCTGGCTTTTTGGGCCCATAAATACTATTTTAGTCCCATAACGAGTATTTAATGACTTACTTATAATTATGTGTCTTTTATATGTTGTGCGGAGGTGATAATTTGAAATTTAAAAGACAATACCTGTTAATAGCTTTTATTGCTTGCCTTGTTGCATCACTAGGCGCTGCCAGTGCTTGGACTCAAGCTTGGAATGCTCCAACGGGTCAACCTAATAGCATTACTAGTGATGGAGTAGATATTTTTTCTGCATCTACCTCTGGATTAGCTTCAGTAGACCCTAATGGTACAACACTATGGAAAACTTCCAATATTGTTTCCTCAAATGGATCTGCTATGAAAGCAGGAAAATACCTCTTCATTGGAGAAGGTAACGATGTTAAAGCATTAAATAAAACTACAGGTGCTGTTAAATGGACATCTACAGCCCCATTAGGTGCTGGACAGGTTGCTAAATACATACTAGTTAAAGGCGCTTATGTTCTCGTTGCAAGTAATTCTAAACTCGTAATTCTTAACAGAGAAGATGGAACAGTTCAAACACCAGTCACTGATTTTACATCAACTAGCGAACCTATACTATTCGGAGGATACTTAATTGGTGGAACTTCTACAGGTGTACAAGCTTATCAAGCTATTATGATGCCTGATTTAAGGATTTCTTCCATAACTAAATCAAGCAACTCTACAACAGCCAAAATTGAAAACATTGGACTGGGCAATGCTAACAAAGTGCTAGTTAAATGGGTAGTACAGAAAACTGACGGGACCTACAGAACTATACACATATCTGCAGGTACAATAAACGCTGGAGAAACAAAAAATATCACTATCACAGGTGCTTTCAATAAAGGAACAGCTACAGTTGACCCTTATTACGTAATCTCTGAACTAAATGAGAACAATAACGAAAGATACTTCTCATGAGCCATAATTAATTTTTTACCCCCATATTTTTTTCCTTTTTTTTGGGAACTTGAATGAATGAAAATATTGTACAAATTTAAAAGGAGAAATAAAAATGCAATTTCCTGATAATTTCCATTTTAAATACGTTCTTATCCTCGCTATTGCAATTGTTGCTGTTGGTGGTGTTGGATATGGCGTAATGATGGGAAATCAACCAAATACACATGCTTTGCAGGTAGCTCAACCTGTACAAAATGATACTGAGTTAAATGAAAGTGAAATGATGGATAATCTTGCTAATGGAACAGATAACCAGAATGCTAAAATTAATGAAGCTTCTGATAATCGGGGCAATATTGATGATCAAGGTACTTTAAGCATATTAACTGCTTTAAAACATGCCCTTAAGAACAATAAGATATCTAAACAAATTAATAAACCAATAAAACCAAAGCCTCCAGTACATCAACCAAATAATGATAATCAAACAACTAACAACAATATGGACAATAGTAGTCAGGATGTAAATTCTGGAGTTGATAATAATACTGACATCAATAATTCAGAGGTTAATTCCGGAAATAACGAGATTAACACAGACAATGATAATTCTGAAATAGATTCAGGAGATAACAACAATAACACTAATCCGGATAATTCTACTGTCAATACAGACGAGAACAATGACAATAATAGTGAAGATTTTGATGATGGTCAACAACATGAAAGTGATTATGATCCTTTAGATCCTGGAAATAGTTATAATCCTGATGTAGACTATGGTGATGATGATTAAAGCGATGAAGAAGGAGATAGTTCCCTATTTGAGTAAATCTCTTAATAATTCTTTTTGAGATAAAATGAAGCTTGAAATAGTATACAATGTTTGGAACATGACACTGTTAGTTGAACTATGGATTGATTATCACTATTTAGAGCCTTTGTTCTGTATGGATGTGTTATCATGAATAAAAAGCTAATTGCAATTCTCATAGTTTGCATCTTTGGAATTACTTTTACAAGCCCAGTTATGGCTTATGAAAATCTTCCAAATACTGACGATGAAGGATGTGATATTATTTCCTATGATTCTGGATTTGATCAGCTTGCTCCGGGTGAAATGATTATTGACCCCACATCTGGCATTAGTGGTGATTTAAATAATCTAAATGGTGCTAGTGGCCTTAAAATACTCTTAGACTACATTTACTACAATTTTGATTGGAAACATGGGGCTGCAACTACTGCTCAAGGAGTTATTGATACTGGATATGGGGATTGTTGGGGCTTAACTGACTTTTCCAAAATGGTTTTAGAAGCCAATGGTTATACTGTCAAAGTTCAGCAGCTTAAAACAAAGGAATCAAATAATCACAGAAGATTATTAGTCTTACTAAATGGTAAATGGGTTACATTTGATCCTTCTTTATGCACTAAACATTATAAATTCAAGCCTTATTAAGGTGATTTAATGAGTTCTAGGCTTATGACAATTGAAAATATGAAAAAAGAGGGCATTAAACATGAACAAGAGCTTGTAAAATCATTTAAAGAAAATGGTTTTGTAGCATGTCGCTTTCCAGCCTCTGGAGCTTCATGCCCTGACTTGATCGCAGGAGATGGGGATTCTATTTTTGTTATGGAAGTTAAAACCACCTTGAATACTTTAATTAAGATTAGAAAAATGCAAATAGGCACATTAAACAGCTTTGCCAATGGTTTAAAGGCTAAATCTTTTATTGCAATTAAATTCATCAACCGTGAAGACTGGAGATTTTTAAAAATCATGGATCTTAAAATTCATGGAAAATCATATTCTATTGATTATAACACGGCCATGCTTGAAGGAATTGAATTTGATCAACTAATTTCAGATGAATACCAAAAAAGGTTGATTTAATGGAAAACATGGAGATTTTAAACGGAGTATTGAACAATATACGTGAAGGTATGAATACTTTAATCTGGAAAAAGAACACTCTACCATTTTTTGATAGAATTAATGAAAAATATAGATATTCTGTTTATATTAATGAGATGTATCCCATAAAGACCAAAATTATCGATATAATCATTAAAGTTTCTCAATTAAAAAATAGAAAGAATATTAAAACAAAATCTCAGCTCGCTAAAAATACAGTTGTTCAGTTAAAAGAAATTTTAAAGAAAACAATTCAAAAAGACAAATTAGTTATTGTTTTTAACCGTTTTGAAAACATAACTAAATCAGTTGCTCAATTCTGGCTTTCTGTATCTGGAAATAAGTTCATTGTTTTTGTTGGTTCAATTTGGGGCATTTACAAAAAAGAGGCGCATGGATTCCATAAAACTTTCATTTTAGTTAACAAAGAAGAAAAAGAAAACTACGGAACTGAAATGAACGTCACCATACCATTTATTTTTGTTATAGGGGCGTTTATATTTGTTATATTATTTAAATTAGGATTAACTACTAGTAGAACTTTCATGAGTGCACTTATCATGGCTATTTTAATAGTTAGGAGTTTAATGTTTTTTATAGATAAATAGGTGATTAATATGAGGTTTTATACACATATTGCAGGAGGAATTCTACTTTTTACTCTATTGGTTTGGATTTTTAACTTACCTTTCTCAATAGCAGGACTACTTTTCACTGCTTGGATATCTGTCTTACCTGACCTTGCGGATCGTGTAATTGGTGAGCATAGAGGTTGGGGTCATTCTGTTATCTGGCTTATTCCAATAGTTTTTTCATTTTTACTTAATTCTACGCTTGGGATAGCATTTTTATCTGGTTACATGATGCACATACTCTTTGACATAGTAACCAAAAAAGGAGTTCCTTTTTTATACCCCTTCTCTGCCACTCGATTAGTTATGCCAAAAAAAGAGAAATCACGGATTATAACAGGTTCAAAACAAGAAATAGCATTATTTATAGTGGCCATACTGCTTTTTGCCCCTGTAGCGTATGGAGTTGTTTGTGGATATGATTTAGGTTCTGCTTTAGGTGCAGCTGCTGGAAGCACCTTAAACAAAACTAACAAAACAAACGGTACTTTAAGTAATTTAATTAGATATGCAACAGGTAACTTAAGGTCCAATAGTTCTTACCCTCAATCCAGTTATAGTTCTAAATATAATTCCGGTTATAAAACAGGTAATTCCAAAAAGAACAGTTCTTCTACCTCTCAAAATAGTTCTACGAATTCAAATTTTGATCAAGGTTTGTTAGACTGGCTTATCAATAACCAGCCCACAGAAGACACCAGTAGCGATACTAACCAGACTAACGCTAACACTAACTCCAATATCATTACTGATGTACTTTTTAATGATATGGGTGCAGGTTCACCTTATGATAACTTACAAGAAGGCCAATATATAGAATCACCCTTCAACGCTTCAAGTGATAACAATAGCATTGACTTTCTAGATGATTTCGGCTTTGGAAATGCTGGAGATGACGGTTATTTTGATAGTGATGACTGGTCTATTTACATGGTAGAAACTTTTCTATTGAATCACGGAGACATATAAATGTCAAATTATAAAATTATCATAAGTATTTTAGTAACTGCATTACTATTAACTTTCTTTTTTAATATTTCATGTTCTAATGCTTCTTATATACCTGATCTAACCATTACGAGGGTTTCACATTATGATGTTTGGTCATCAGGTTTAGATAAAAATGGATTTCCTTACCAGTACCATAAATTAGTTCCAGGATATACAGTAACAGTATATAACGGAGGAACAGGAGCTTCCCAAAATACTACACTGAATTTTTATATTAAGACCTTTGATAACAAGACGCTTGTAAAATATATTAAAGTGCCTGCTATGAACCCTGGTCAAACTAAAAGAATTAGTTTTTCCATGAATGCTGGAACTGATGGAAGTTTTAAAGAAGGTTATGTAATTATAAATCATTTAAATACATTTAAAGAGGTTTCATATAAAAATAATATCCGTAAATTTGGATTACAAGAATTAATGCTCAAAAATTCCACCAAAAACGTCACCGAAATATATCAAGTTGCGGGATCACCCATTACATGGAATAGCACAACAAACAATTATACAAGTCCTTTATCTGGCAAAACAGGGATTACTAGTCTTGATTGTAAAATAAATTTTGGAGATCATGATGTTGATATCCTTAATATAACTGTTCCTATTCCCGGTTATCTTCATAATAATGTTACTATGACTGCTTCAGGAGATCAATTTAAATCTAGCAGCCCTACATCCTGGAATGATACTTCTTGTACCTATAAAATTGATTCATATTTTGGAACCCTTAATTACATAGAAATAAAGGTTGTTGGAGATAACTTAGAATCTAAAAATGTCTTTAAAGAACCAATTCATGTCATTCAACAAAAATGGGAACCATATAAAGAAGAATGGATTTATTCAGATATAGCAGCTGGCAAAACTAGAATTATTCAAGAAGTTTATACCGGGACAACTTTAAAAAATGCATCTTATTATGGAACGTCCTTTAATTACAATGTTCATCATAACAATGTTGTTTCTATTATAGTTAAAGGAGATAATAGAGGTTTATACACTGCAGGATGGTTTATAACTCCATTAAATTCTGCCAGTAAAGTTACAGCCCTTTTTGGGGATAATAAGCTTCCTGCAAACCTCGTATCTAATGGTTGTTATGGAATTAATCATAGAATGAGAGATGTTAGCTATATTGGATTTGAAATAAATGGCACAAATTTACAAGGATTTAATAATTTCAAAAGTTTAGGCTTTAATTCATGGACTTGGCAGTCTAATTCTTAATATAATCCATCATTTTTTCAATTATTTTAAAAGAAGATTAAGACTTGTTTTCAGGGTTATTTAGTCAAAAAATTTAAATAATTAGTTTTTTATAAGTATAAATGGTGCAATTTTCCATAGTTGCACCAACTTTACCATTCTTCTTAAATATTTCAATTAATTTCATTTAAGGTGGATACTACTTTATTTTCATTTGATGTTTTAAATAAAAAATTATTTTCCTATAGCTTCAATTTTTTTTGAAAATTTAGCATCACTTAAAACAGGTTTAATACCCTCAAGAGAAACCTCTTTTTTCAAATTAGCGTAACGAATAGCACCTGGAGTAGGCTCTGCCATAAATGGTTCTTTTAATTCATAAACTCTTAAAGCCCAAATATAAGCTTTTTGTCCTTTTAAATAAGATTTAACATGTTCTGGAGTCCAAATATAAAAATTTCGTAAGCGGCTAGTACTTTGAGCAGATTTTTCAGCTATTTTTTCTAAAGTAGCATAATATTTGATTTCAACTTTATTGCCTTCCTTTTTTGGAAGGGCATGTTCTTTAACGAATGATTGGTGTTTATTCTGGAAGTTTTCTAAATAATTGTCTTTATTTGCGTAACTAACTGTTGGATACAAAAGAAACTCTTTAAGCGTGGTTTTGTAGGTTCTTATTAGAACTGTTTGTTTTCCCTGACCAAGGGCTTCGACTGTTGCGTTCCATTCTTTAAGACATTTGCTAATTTTATCCATAATTATCCCCTGATATTAATTATATTGGTTGAACTATTAAAACTTATGAATTTTGACCGATCAATGCCAATTTAAAAAAAAGGATTTCATTAATTAAAAAAATAAAAAGTTATTCATATGTCCTATTAAAAGGCTTAAACCCTAAAAACTTCTTAAACATATAACTAACCTCATTAGGAGTAATAAAAATTTTATTACCATTTAAAACATCATAACTAGGCTTTCTTTCAATAGCCATAGTCATAAAAGCTATAAGTTCCGGATAACTACAGGCCATTCCTATTAAATTCCTATCCTCAAAATACTCAATACCAAGAGGCTTAAAGAAATAGCCTAAAATAGTCATAGCACCCTCTGGTGTTAGCTCCGTCCTCCTACCATGTTTAGTTTTAACAAAATGATTATCATCAAGCTCAAACTTAAACTCTTCTTTCTTATAATCAAACTTGCCTATTAGATCACTCCCCATTAATTTTACATCACATTAGGTTTATTTGAATTATTAAATCTTTAGACTTGTTAAAAACAGTCATTAATAGTTCTTCACAACTTATTCCGGGATTTTCATTTATTGCATCTATAGCCGTTTGAGCTAAGCCTCCAAACAAATCATATTTTGAAATATAGTCATAATGTCCACTGTAAATATCCATCAACTGCATGAATAACCAGCTTAATTCATGAAAATATGGTGTGATGACTGCTCTTTTCATGGGGTCTGTATTCTGTGAGCTAATAACTGTATTTTGGTTATCTAACCATTTTTTAGTTTGTGGAGTCATTTTTTTCTGGATAATAACATCAGCTCCGCCCCATTCACTTACTTTTTCAGCTTCTTTCATATATTCTCCAGATTTTATTTTAATCTCAAGTTCATTAAACATATTTTCTGTTTTATCATTCCTACTTATCTCTCCTTTATTATTACATAATATATCTTAGAATCAAATCTAATACTACCTTTAAAAATTAATTAAAGCAGAACACTCGGTTCTGCTGGTTTATTGGGCAAAATAGAATGCTGAGTACTTTCTTTAGCAGTAGATTTTTGATCTTTAGGGAACATTTTTTGTAGTAGTCCTTTTTTGAATTCTCTGTTGATTTCAAGTTCTTTGTTTATTTGTTCTATCTTTTTGTCGATTGAGGAGAGTAAGTTTGCTATTTTTGCTTGTTCTAAAAATATTGGAAATTTAAAACTCAATTTTTCGAAACTATTTTTATTCAGGATAGGAGTAGCTGTAATCCCCGCATATTTTTTTAATTTGTCAGAATTTTCTTCAATTAAATAATATATGAATTCATTATTAAATTCTTTTTTAGGAATTATAGCATTAATTTGTTGATTACAACTGCATTTCTCTTTAACTATACAATTTTTTCCAATACTAGCAATACATGTTACTAAAATGCTATTCCCTGGTATCTCTCTACCTTTTTTAATACCTTTATCCGTTAATTTCCTTTCCGTTTGCTTAATATACTTAAAGGAAGTTATATCTGTCGGAGTAACCCATAGATATTTCCCATTTTCATAATTATCTTTATCTTTAGTTGAAGGAGTAGTTCCAGTAACTATTTTACCAATTTCGCTTATTTTTTTTTCTTCCCAATCAGAAAAGTCATCGCCATTTTCATATTTAAACCTTAATTTCTGGCTGAAAAGCTGTTGCATCATTCCCTTTTTATAATTTTGCCATAAGTCTTCTTTTTTCCCTAATTTTTCAATTTTTTCATCAATTTTTGATAAAAATGAGGCTATTTTTTCTTGTTCAGGAAATGATGGCAATTTTATTTCAAATTTTTTGTATTCTTCTGCATTTATACCTGGCTGACCTGACCTTACAGACATCATTTTTACCCAATTATAATATTTCTCTCGTATCGTATTATAAAAAATAAATTTAGGATTAGCGTTGTTTATATGAAATTTAATTAAAAAGCCTGCGAAATATAATTTTCCATCAGCTTTTTCATACAAATAACTCTTCCCTGTACTTGCTCCTGTTCTTGCAAATAATAGATCATTTTCTTTCAACAGAAATTTGTCATCTAGATAACCTTCGGGAGAACATAATGGATTAGGACGAAATTTATGAGAATTTTCATCTATGTCAGTTATTCTGATATACTTATTTTCGCTATCAAAATCTGTTGCAGCAGTATTCATTCCGTACATTCCATCTTTAGAGATTTCACCTAACTTTTTTTCTTTCCATTCCCCACTAAACTCTGGAAACCTTAATTCAGGTACATTCATCTATTCACCTCATAATATTGGAGCATCAATGCCCAATTCGTCGCAGTATTTTTTAATTTCTTGATCAATTGTTTTAATTTCTGTTTCAAGGCTTTCAAGTTCTTTAACTACTGCATCTAGATCAACAGGTTCTTCTTCCTCAAATGTATCCACATATCGAGGGATATTTAAATTATAGTCATTCTCTTGAATTTCATCCATTGAAGCCAAATGAGAGAACTTTTCAATCTCTTCCCTATTATTATAGACATTTACTATCCGTTCAACATCTTCATTTCTTAAATAATTCTGATTTTTAGCCTTTTCAAAGTATTTAGAAGCATCAATAAATAGTATATCTGCATCATCTTCTCTGCACTTCTTGAAAACAAGGATTACAGTAGGAATACTAGTTCCATAGAATATATTTGCAGGTAAACCTATTACAGCATCCAGATAGTTTTTCTCTTCAACCAGATATTTTCTAATTGCACCTTCAGCAGCGCCCCTGAATAAGACTCCATGAGGTAAAACAACGGCCATAGTTCCATTTTCATCAAGATGATAAATCATATGTTGAACGAATCCAAAATCCGCTTTAGATTTAGGTGCCAATTTACCATAGGCACTGAAACGCTCATCATCAAGGAAATATTTAGCTGCTGACCATTTAGCAGAGAACGGAGGATTGGCCACTACTGCTTCAAATTTCATATCCATATGCTGTGGATGCTCCAGGGAATCACCTTGTTTGATATCAAAATCTTCAAATTTAACATCGTGAAGTATCATATTCATCCTTGCAAGGTTGTAAGTAGTTTGATTAAGTTCTTGACCAAAAAAATCAGCTACTTCTGCTTCTTTGGATACTCTTAAAAGCAGAGATCCGGAACCACAAGTTGGGTCATAAACTGATTTAAGCCTTTTTTTACCTAATGTAACGATTTTAGCAAGTATTTTTGATACTTGTTGTGGAGTATAGAATTCTCCTGCTTTTTTACCTGCACTGGATGCAAATTTACCAATTAAGTATTCATAGGCATCTCCTAGAATGTCTTTTTCCTCATCATCCAGTTTGAAATCAATGTCTGCTAAATGTAGCAGGATCTTGGATATCATGCGGTTTTTGTCTTCAACTGTTTTTCCAAGTTTTGATGACTGTAAATCAACATCTTCAAAGAGATTTACAAAATCTTCTTCACTTTCATGTCCTGCTGCTGAATCTCCTATCTTTTTCAGCGCTTTTTCAAGATTGTCGAGTATAAATCTGCCATTTTTAGCTTCAATTACAATATTTTGGAAAATGCACTTAGGCTCCAGGAAATATCCTAAATTTTCGACTGCTTCTTCCTCAATAGCTTCCTTATATTTCATATCTTCGTATGCGTCTGCAAAGTCAATTCCATCTTCTTCCAGTTCCTTGTCAAAGTATATTTGAATCTTTTCTGATAGATATTTGTAGAATATGAAGCCCAATATATAGTTTTTAAACTCGTTAGCATCCATATTTCCCCTTAATTCATCTGCTATAGCCCATAATTTACTTTCTAATTTATTTTGATATTCTGACATGATAATTACTCCTTTTAAATGTTCAATAAAATATTTTCCTTTAATAAATCCTCAAGCTCTATGATTCTGAGTTTAAGCTCTTTCCTTTTTGATAAAAGAGATAAAAGCTTGGCATATTTAACTTGCTCCTGCATATCTCTTGTTCTTATTCTGATTTGATTTAAAGAACTTTTTTTAATTATAGATAAAGCTCCACCTTCAACAAGTCTATTTAACTGAAGTCTTACAAAACTCCCATTTAAGACAAATGCCAAATATTCTGGATCAAAATCTCCTTTAGATCTGATTATAGCAAAATTGGGCGGTACAACTATATTTTCACAATTGAAATCCACCATTGCAGCATTGTATGGGGGAGATAATTTAATTACAATATCTCCTTTTTTGAGTAAATAATGCTCTTCAATTCCCCTGTTAGCTTTTAATGGTTCTAAAAGGTTCAAATCAATTTTATTATCTTCCACACTTTTTAAAGTGATATGATAATAATTTTTGATTTCCTCAGCATTGGAAATTTTTTTAGCCTTAAATCGTGCTAGTGTAAGGCCAGAAGATATTTCTGCTGCATCGGATAGGTTTATCTCTTCCATTTAATACCTCCAAAATTTTTTAAGGGCCCTTATAATTTCAAATACTTAGTGCTGCTCTAAGTCATTAAATGCATTCTATTCTTTATTATGAAAGTCATAATATATAAGTATTTCTATTTTTTGAGATATTAGTGATTAAGAGCAAGCTTACCAGCTAAACCTATCCACAATTTCAACAATTTTTGTCTTAATAGCTTGTACTTTAGAGCGCTTTTCAATAAAACCAAGCCTTTCAGTAATAGAATTCTTAATTAAATCATTCCTAATCTTTTCAGAAAACTCATACTGTGCTATTATATCCTTAGTGACATTTTCATTCAATTTTTCCTCTTTAATGAGACTATTAACAGCATTCTTTTTTTCTTTAGTTATATAATCTTCAAAATGGCATTCAAATTCATCTTTATCCTGAATTTTAGGAATATTTTCATTAATGAACTTTTCAATTAAGCTAATTTTACTTTTAAGTTCATAACTTTTATCCATTTCATTAAGAATAAATTCTTTATCCTTATCAAAAGAAGGTTTGGTATTATCCAATTCTTTAAGTAATTTTAAAATATATGCAGCATTAATATCGTCTCTTCTAACCAGCTCTATTTCAAAATCAATATCATCAAGTACAGATATTTTCTCAGGTCCATCAACCTGTCTCATATCAGTATATATATCTAAATATTTGCTCTGGTAATCTTCAAACTTCTGTTGAGTAATGCCCAAATTATCAAAGCTAAAATCAGTAAAAGTCTTTAAACGTGCAAGAACTCTTAAAAGTTCCCTGAAAATTTGAACAAATTCCTTTTTCTTATCCTCAGAGGATAAATCATCAACATCATTTACATCTGGTGTAATGTCAAATAGCTCAGGTAAAACTGCTTTAAAATCAGAGACGTATTCCCAGTAAGATTTCATTAAAACATTTGTAGGTGCATTTTCGTCAGAATATAAACTAATGGCCTCATCTGTTTCATCTTTTAGATTTCTAAAGCAAAGTATGTTCCCATGTTTTTTCTTTTCATTTAATATTCTATTGGTCCTTGAATAAGCTTGTAAAAGATTATGATGTCTTAAATTTTTGTCAACATAAAGTGTGTTTAGATATTTGTTATCAAATCCTGTTAAAAACATGTTAACAACTAAAAGAATATCGATCTTTCTGTCTTTCGATCTTCTAGAAACATCTTTATAATATTCTCCAAAGGTATCTGTACTAAAATTAGTGCCAAAAAGGCCGTTATAATCACTTATATATCTCTCTAATTTGTCTCGTGAATGTTCATCTTCTTCTTCCAAATCTTCATTTGCTCCAAAACTAAATATTGTAGCAATTTTAAGGTCATGGTCTATTTCCTTAAATATTTCATAATATTTAGTTAAAATAGGTATGCCACTGACAGCAAAAATTGAATTAAATTCTCTGTCATATGTCTTTTTATTATGGTTATCCACAATATATTGGGCTATTGTTTTTAAACGGTCTGTTGATTCTACTAGTTCATTAGTATTAATTCCTTCTACTTGTAAATCTCTTTCAGATTTATTTTTGTAAAGTTTAAAATATTCTACAGAGAAGCCTAAAACGTTGTTATCGTTTATTGCATTCTGGATAAGGTATTTATGTAGTAATTTTCCAAAAATATCAGCTGTTGTGCGTTTATTGTTGGCATTTACTGCAAAAATTGGTGTTCCAGTAAATCCAAAATACTGCAAATTAGTGAAATAGTCGGTGATATTCTTATGCATTTCTCCAAACTGGCTTCTATGGCATTCATCAAATATTAAAATGATCTTTTTATCCTTAATTTCACTTAGAACTTTTTCATGTCTGCTTACAGCACGATTTAATTTTTGAATAGTTGTAATTATAAGGTTTTCAAATTCTCCAGGATGCACTTTTCCTAAAAGTTGCTGAACAAGAGAATAAGTATTATCAGTTCCATCAACTGCACCATTACAAAATTTATTAAACTCTGTCGTCGTTTGATCATCTAAATCTTTTCTATCTACAACAAAAATTACTTTATCAATCTTTTCTTCTTGCGATAAGATTTGACTGACTTTAAATGAGGTTAATGTCTTTCCACTTCCAGTAGTATGCCAAATGTATCCATTTTGGTTTGTATTTAAGGCTTGATCAACTATTGCTTCTACTGCATAGAATTGGTATGCCCTTAAAATCATAAGCAATTTTTCAGTTTCATTTAAAACCATATACTTAGAAATCATTTTAGATAAATGACATCTCTCTAGAAACGTTTCTACAAAGTCATCAAGATTTGAAATGTTTTTATTATTCTTATCTTTCCAGAAAAATGTTAATTTGTAGTTTAAATCTCTAAAACTATTATTAGCAAAGTATTTAGTGTTCACACCATTACTAATCACAACAATCTGGATATATTGGAAAAGACCCTTGTAAGAATGTAAATGATAACGTTTAATTTGATTGAATGCTTTTTTAAGTTCAATTCCTCTCCTTTTAAGTTCAATTTGTACAAGCGGAAGACCATTTATTAAAATAGTAACATCATATCTATTTTCATATTTTTTCCTCATTGTAACTTGGTTAGTTACTTGAAAAAGATTTTTACACCAGTCCTTCTTATTGAAAAAATCAATATAGATGGTTACATCTTCTCTTCTTAATTCATATTTATCTCTAAGCCTTTTAGCTTTATCAAAGATAGTTCCGCCTTCTAAATGAATTAAAATTCTTTCAAATTCATCATCAGTAAGTTTCACATTATTAAATTTTTCAAGTTGAGTTTTAAAATTAATTTTTAAATCATTATAATCTGTAATTTCTATAGATTCATATCCACTATCAGTAAGTTTATCAATAAGACATTTTTCCAAAGCTGCTTCACTTTGTATAACCATACTATCCCCTATTTTTAATTTAAATTAAATAAATAATTTCTTATTTTTATTAAGAATTTTTCTTATAAGATTGCTTTATTAAAGTCATTAAATAATCTAAATCATCATCAGGCGTTAATGTAATCTCATAATCCCCGTTACCATGATGCCCTGTACTTGAAACATCTTTTGCCATATATTTGGGATCATCTAAATTTCCTTTCTTTAAATTAAGCCATATTTTCATTGTATTTTTCATAAATTCAATATCAACAAAATTTCTAGTTGACTTAAATGCAATATAAATTTTTAAAGGCTTAATTTCAATATTATCCCCTAACTCAAGAATTCTTTCTTTTAATTGTAAATATAATTCTTTTAATTCCTCAGAAGTGATATCTAAATGGTTTTCTTCACTATATTTTTTCACTTCTATACTGACTTTTTGAACGGCTTTACTCTTTGAACTAACTGTATTTATAGATTCACTTGTATCCGGAGATTTTAATTGGTTAAAAAGAATAGTTTCATTTGTATATTTACTTATTTCCCATAATTCAATAGGTAAATCTTTAAATTCAATTGCCTGCTGCTGATATCTTGTAAATTGCGGTGAAACAAAAATAACTCTTGATTGTGACCAGTCAATGTCTTCTCTTCTTAAAAACTTTCCTTTTCGCTCGTTATATTCCAAAATAAAGTCAGCTTTATTATTTAAAAGCAAAGCAAGATAGGCATAACCTTGATCTATTACGCTGAAGTTCTTTTCTCTTTTATATTCAACAATTACAAAAGAATTAGTTTCACTATCAAAAGCGAGGGTATCTACCCTTAAATTATTTAATTGGAATTCAGTTATCACGAATTCTAAACCAAAAATCTCGTTTAAATTCTCTTCTGTGAGTTTTTGTATATCTTTTTCTAATTTAAAATCAACTTTGTTTATTCTATCCAATTTATGGTTATTAAGCGAGAATAATGGCATGTTACTAAATTCAGTTAATGTATATAAAATAATTTTCTTTTTTAGCTTAGATGAATCGTAATTTTAATAATAAAAAATGAATAAATATTATTTTACCTAATAATATAATTTCCATTTGTTTCAACTAATAAAAAATAAAAAAAATAAAAGTTTTATTTACTTTTATTGGATATGTACCCTAAAAGATCATAATTCAATAGATCTCTTTGCATTTGATCTGTAGTCATTAATATACCACTTATTTCTTCACATCTATCTTCTTCGGATTCTGCTAATTTTACTAATTCTTTCCATAGTTCCATTTTAACACCAACTTTACCAGAGTTATTATAACTCCAAATATATCTATTATTAACATTATATTTAAATATAACGACTTTAAATCAAATAAAAAGGTTTATATAGTTATTTATTCCCTTCGTTCATTCCCATCGGGTAGTATAGCGACCCATCACTTCAAAGAACACTTTATAATAATCTTAATAATTTAGTTTAAAAATGGATTTTGATAGTTGAATTTATCTGAGATCCGAAATTTGAAAAAAAATTCTTTCCCATCGGTATAGTTTCGCAGACCCATCGCCCATTTTTTCTGAACTTCATCTGCAATAAGGGTATTGTAGAAAAATTTTTTATTTTTCGTAGATGCCCTTATGCTTGATGAAAGTTCCTCATTTCTCGATGGTTCTGCATTTACCGATGGGAAAGTTAAATTAAAACTCAAATTTCATAGTATTTACAATTTAAAGTAAATCCCTTAAATTTCAACATCAAAATTAGAATTATATCTTTAAAATCACCTGTGAAACTCATTAATTTATCCTTTATATAATCTCACAATTTTAAGTACCCTACTCTTTAGGACACACTAAAAGAATTCGTTGTAGGCTCAACCAAGCAATCTCAATACGTCCACAAATTTTAAAAATATTTTGCATAAAATCAATTCAATTTTAATTTAATCATCAATATTTTAGCTAAATAATTATTCAAATTAGGACACGTTATTAAATTCATTATAGGCTTCATAAAAATAAATACAATAAAAACCATTTAATGTATAATTATCATTTTTCTATCTTAACACATTTATTTCTAACATTACTGAAAGAACCATTTTTGAGCCTTCTTTTGGACCTGAAATATCATCGATTTTATCATATACTGTCACAAACACCCACCGTGAATGAGGGGACCTCATGAATTGCATGCGTAATTAGGAACAACCATATAATAATTTTCTCCATTAAATTTGAAATTAAATCTCACATTTTCACACATCTTTACATTCATTCATATTTATGATTATACACTCTGGCATAAATTCACTAAAATGAAAATATAAATAAGTCAAAAATTAGTATTAAATTACCCATATACTAACCTTTCCTGGACGTTGAGTGCCACCATTTAATGTCCAGGTCAATCCCATTCATCTGAATAAAATAGAATAAAAAAATAGAGAAAAATACTTTTTTTTAGTATTGAAACATCAACAAGCAATGAGTTGAAGGGCGAATTTTAATTTAAAAAGGGTAAATTATGAATATCTGAGACGATATTTCGCCCTTCGATTCTATTATTAAATTTAATTTGTATCATATTTTGCGGTACTTAAAAAATAGGACTAAAAATAGCTGCTCACTACTATTTATTGATTAATTTTTAGAAAAAACAGGATTTAAGTTTATGTTTTTAATTTAGTTATCATTTTAGATTAGAACATTCTTCAACAATCTTGTTTATATCTTACTCTTTATATCCTCTTTTCAAAACTTCATAGCCTAAATGATGCCATTTTACTAAATCACAAATTGTAAGTCCTCCACATTTTAAATCTTTATATTTATTAGATTCTGTGTATACATTATTTCTATAGAATGCCCCAATACCTCTAAAAGGTACTGGAAACATCTTCATTAACTTAACATTCAAACTGTTTTTAGATAAATCCATAAACCAACCATCTTTTTGAGGAAATAGTAATTCATAGGCCTCAAGAGCATTTGGAATTTCATCTTGAGGAATTCCTGTTTTTTTAGAAAAGAGCTCATATTCTTCATCTTCATAATCCAATAAAATAAAACCTCCAAATAATCTTATAAACCATTGCCAAAACACCGGATATCTATGAACATATTCATGTTCACGTATCTTTCTTAGAGCCCTATGGAATGAACGAGGAAGACTAGCCAATTCTAAAATTTGAATAACATCTTTTTTCTCATCATTCTCTCTTAAAATTATATAATCGACAGCATTTTTTAATAATATTAGTCTAGCCTTATGTTCAATGAAAGTCGATATCTGAATAGGATTTAAATTGCATTTATAGTAAGTATCACTAAAAATATTATTGGGTATATTTCTATGTGCATCTTTAAAAGATTTACCTTCTAATTCATTACCACATCTTGCAGATATACGATAAAATCTATTAAATGTACCATATATTTTATTTACTCTTTCAATTACATTTTCAGTAAAAAATGCATCACTATTCAATTGAAAATAATAATTCTTCAAACACTTATAACATAATCTTTCCTTTTGAGAACTAGCATAATCATTTAGAAGCTTTAGTAGATTTCGTTCAACCCAATATGAAAATCTCCAAACCGTTATATCAAGAGGATCAACTTCTTTTTTCCCAACAATTTCTTCTATATTAAATTCAGTTAAATTTGCAACAGATATAAGCTCTATATTTAAATTTTTAGCTTTTTCTTTATAAAAATTAAACTTATCTGTTTCATTCTGCACGATGAACATTCCTTGCTCAAAATTAAGATAATCCATCCAACCCCTAACTTTAAATATATCCGGAAATCCATATTTGCCGGATTTAACCTCAACTAATCTCGAGTTTGATGATTTTTGATCATAATCTGTGATTACTATATCTAATTCTAGTACTTCTTCTCCTTCTTCCCTATCAATCATACTTCTTTCTATGAAGTAACCGCTGGATTGAAACAAAGCAGAAATATACTCTTCAAACTCTTTTTCTTTTGGTAATTCAGGTAATTTAATTGAAGCCATTTAATTTCCTCTACTGAGTTATTGTATTCTTATAAGGACCTTTTTCAACATGATTAATTAATTTTGATATTTTTATTCTTATATCTTGAAATATCAAGAGATATTTTCTTATATTATCCAAAGTAAAATTAATTAGCAGGGATAACAGAATCTTGACACTTTTTAGGACATTTTAGAATTCCTGCCCTTTTATGATATAAAAGGAATCTTCCACAAGAAGGACATGACATTAGATCATGTATTTTTTTTTACAGATTTAACAAATCTTCTAACTTCTGTTGGCGATACATTACCTGCAAGTAAATTACTATGGGAAAGAATATTGCCCATTATGCTATTATTATCTAATTCTCTAAAAGCTTCCTTTATTTGGCATTTAATTTCAGCATCTGCCACTATATCTTTTAATTGATGCCTAACGGGCCCCACTAGATCACCAGCAGTATACCTTGCTTTCATTAATACCTCCGCATCGATAGACTTACATATTTCTTCTAAGATCCACTCAAGATATTGTCTTCCTTCATTTCCAGCACAAGCTAAATCCCCTGAATCAATTTTATTGTAGATCCTATCTAATTTAATTTGATAAGGTTTTAAATCAGGCCCATCATCAACAGTCCAATTAGTAATAGTATAATTTTTAAAATTAACTCCAAAAACTTGTTGTGATTTAATTAACTGCTGGTACCATAGATTTTCATGAGTTGTTATTATAAATTGTTTCTTTTTAAATTTTGTAAACAATAATTTACATATCATCTGTCGATGCGCTGAATCCACGGTGGTTACAATATCATCAAGAATAACTAAAGAACAGTCCTGATTAAATTTTTTTACTAAAGCAAGAAATATGCATAAACCTAAAGAATCAAGATGTCCTTCACTTGTTAAAGCTCTTGGATCTTCATCTTCACGATCAAAAGAAGTAATTTTAAGTTCAGCACTCGCCCTACCACTAATCTTAAGCGCTATATTATTATGAGGTTCATTAGGATGAAGTAACGAGTAAAAATCTTGAATATCTAACTGTATGGAATCAAAAATTGATTGTATTTTACTTTTTTTTACATCTAAAAATGAGTTATATACATTATTAGCTATCTTTAATTGGGATTCTAAATCTTTTAAATCATGATTTAAATCCATTATGTCTTTAATCTTACTTGTTGCCACAGCAAGAGTTTCTACTAATTCTAAAAACTTCTTTTCTTCATCTGTAATATCACTTTTAGAAATTATTTCTTTACTTTTTTTGTTTATACTTTCAAAAATTTTTTCAATACCATTTAATTCTTCATTTAAACCTTTTAATGGTATCTGATCTTTTAAATCTAATGTTAACTTCAATTTTTTCTTGAAATCCACTAAGAAGTGAATTTTTTCCTGTAATTTTACTTTATTGTCTTTAAATTCATCAAATGATTCTATTTGTTTAAGAATATGATTACATTTCCCAATCCAACTTTCTATTTCTACAGTAATTGGACGCAATTCTTCTTTCAATTTTGAGAAGTCTTCAGAAGTTTTTTCTAATAATTGTAATCTTTTTTGAATTTTAGAAGATAAAATCTCTTTATTATAATTTTGTTCACACAGTGGACATTTATTTTCTAATTTTTCTATTTCTAAAGCTTCTTTTCCACTTTCAAGTAACTTCTTTATTGACATATTTTCCTTCATATTCTGAGTCAAAAGAACTACAACTTTATTATTAAGAGCCTCTACTCCTTCATATAAATCAATGTTAATATTCTCTGTTTCTTGTTGAATTTCCTTAAGAATTAAAATATTTTTCAAATTTTCAGAATTTTCTTTAACAATTGAAAACATTTTTGAGCTATGTTCTGGAGCATCTTCAAAAGAATTAAGTTGAGGCAATTTATTTTTTTCAAACAATTCATTCAAAACAGGTAAAACTTCATTTTCATCACTAATTTTTTTCCCAACAGTTTGTGATATACTACTCAAAATTTGTTCAATTCTTTTTTCTTTAACATCTATATCTCGTTTTAAACTATTGACAGAGTTTTTTATCTCATTTTCAATTTTGTCTAAAGATTCTACTCCAATAAAACCACTTATTACTTTAAATCGTTCTGCGGGAGTACTATTAATAAATGAGAGAAGTTGGCCTCTACGTAAAATGAATATACCTTTTTGAGCTAAATCAAAATATTTTTTAAATTGTGATGGCACAGGACTAAAAGAGTTGTAAGTACGAGTAAGAGTTATATTTCCATTAAATGTCAAATCAACTCTTACATCGTTGAGATTGCATTTAGTATGATAACCATGACGCTGAAAGTTAATACCCCTCCCTTTTAAAGTAGAAATATTTCTTTTAAAAAAAAATTCTATAGCATCAACTATTGAACTTTTTCCAGTACCATTTTCACCATATATCAAAAGAGAATTGGAATTTAGTTCAATTTCTGCGTCTTTTATACCTCTAAGTGCTTTAATATGTATTTTTTTAATCTTCAAAACCATTTAAGTCACTATTTTTAATTATTTTTAATAACTCTTCAGATGAAATCTTATCATTTTGAATTAAGTCTATTAATCCATTTATAATATCATTAGGCACTTTTTCTTTTTCTTTTAAGTCTTTAAAAAATTCTTCAAGTATATCCTCAAGCACACTCATTTTAACGACCTTAAAATAATAAATTAGCTTAGTAAACAAAACATAAAGTATAATGATCTAATTATTACTTTTATTATTTGTGTTTATTGGAAAATAGAAAATTATAAGTTAAATCAATATATTATTATTAATTTTATAATATAAAATAACTAATTAGATAATATAATAAAATTTAAAAATAATTTAAGCATAAATTTTTCTTAGTTCCTTGTGATCATTTACCAAATGTCCTATAACTAGAATACCTATAACCAAATGCTCATTGATAAGTAAAATCTCTGTAATAATTTTAATACATTCACGTGTTGTTTCAATGATTTTAAAAATGGGCATTCTGGGGCGAAGCCCCTTATCGGAGGTGGGAGGGGGTGTGAGGGATGGTTTTAGATATGCGAACTTCGTCATATGCCTGTATATTACGATAATCAGGCTCCTCGAAGGGATGTTGTCTTTGTAATATACGCGTATGACGCCCGATACGGGTTTAAAGTTCGCAGTTTACTAAAAAAATAACTAATGCCTGTTTTTCACAAAATTTTTTATTTTGTGGTATATGTTATACCTATTACTTGATTTCCAGCCCTATTAGTTGAACTCTATTTGATAGGTCACTTAAAAAAGAATTCATTAGTTTGGCCATATCATAATTTCTGTTAATGTATCATTGAATTTGAATGAATTTCAAATTAATCCTTAAATAATTCTTTCTTGCAATATATTGCATAAGCCAAATCATCGTCTTTTATTCCATTATTATTATAATTATAAACCTCATATATTGTTTTTGCTCCATTTAAAACCGCTTTTCCTAGTAACAAAGGATTAATATGATGATAATCTAAAGAAGCAGGTATTGCATTCACAGAATCAAGTATTGCTCCCACAATATTTAAGCACATTCCCTTATTTATTTTCCATCCTTTTTTTTTCATAGATTCAGAAATTTCATTGATTCTATCTTGAGTCTCTACTACAAAATCTTCCTTTAGTTCATTTCTATAAGATAAATCTCTCTCTTTTAAAAGATCATGAATTTCACTTTCTATATATTTTCTGAATTCTATTAAATCATCTGAGTGACGATTCTTGAATTTCTTTAGTATTTCAATATCTATAGGGTCATTTGGAGTAGGTAAAATATTATCCAAGATAGTGGTTCGCATTTCATCTTTTTCAATTTTTATTTGACCATTTTGATAATATGAAGGAGTATATGGTTTCAGCTCCTTTGGATCATTAGTAACAGGACTTGCTTGAATTTCCGGTAATTCTCCACCAAAAGCTGCTAAATAAGCAATATACGATTTTGCAGTATATTCTTCAACTTCAATCCATGGAAAATTCTTCTCTTTTACAAGTCCTAGTTTATCTAAATCTCTCAAAATATTTTGTTCTTCATTATAATATGCTAATTTATCCATATGAACGCTTAAAGTAGGTAACATACTTCTTATTTTTGTATCATTAGGAACAGGATATTCCTCCCTTTTAACATGATCTAAAAATAAATTATAGAAATTGTAAAGTTTCTTTTCACTCAAATAATCTGGATTTAAATAATCATCAGGATTAAAAGTCTTGACTAATTCCTCTCTAATCAATTTAACCGTATAATCACTTAATACAAAAGTATTCGATTTATAATTAGATGGAATTATTGAATAAACGTCATCCCAATATAACAAAACCTGATTGAGCCACTGATCTTCTAGTAATTCCATATAAGGGAAATATATCACATTTCTTGCCATATTAATACACCTTAAATCTTAATATATTTATTTAGTTCTTCATCTAAAATTGGTTTAAGGGTATCATAAAATTTAATCATAGTTTTAACTCCCCAATCTAAAGTAACATCGTCCATATTATCAGTTTCTTTCTTTAAGAACATATGAGTCGAGTTACTATGGCCACCAAATTGTAATTTTTCCTCAAAAATATTTTCAAATTCCTCTTTTCTAGATTCAAAACAATCTAATAGTCTTCGATTTTCATAATAATTATCTTTAAGTTCAAAATGTAGCGCAACTAAAAACCCATCTAAAGGCTTTCCCGCTAAAAACCATTCAAAATGAATTCCATTAATTCCTGTAAGGATTTGTAAATAATGTTTATCACGTGTTTTACTTATTTTTGCCTCTGGCATTTCAACATTAAATTTTTCAATTAACATCTCCCAGAATTCAGGGTATCCTTGCTGCCTTTCCATTTTATCACTACCATACATTTAAAGAAGACATAATTAGAGTTTTAAATATAGATCTGTATAAAAAACCCACTATTCTCATTTAATTTAATTTAGAATTATCACATATAAAATGATTAGTTTTTAATTTTTCATTTCATGTATTTCCAAAAGAAATATGGCATATCTAATAGAATTCGCCTAAAAAACAAATATTAAATCTTTAAAAAAAGGATACAACACTGTAACCTTTAAAAAAGAAAAAAATAAGAATTCACCTTCTGAATTTCAAAGTAAAAGGAAATCTAATTTCACCAGTCTGTTTATAATGGTTAACCGCTAAAGACTTGCAGTTTTTACAAAAAAACGCATTCTTTTGCTTGGTATCTTTATTGGTGCCAATTGGACACTTACAGCAAATTCTAGCGAACCTTCTTTTAAATTTCATAGAACGAATTCGTCTTAGAATTCTATAAATTATTTCATTTTTCTGGGTTTCTTCCTGGATTCTATTCATGATTTAACCTCCAAATTTTCTTTGACTTTGTTTTACTACTGGTCAAAAAAATTTGGGGATTCATGTTTCATCAAAGAATTAACTATAGCCTCTTTAGACAGAACCCTTTAACATGATTTCATGAAAAAAGAAGCCGTAAAAAAGAATTCATTTGTGGTCTCTTTTAATAGAATTAAACTATAACCGGTTTTTGGAATTTAAGCGGAAATAATTAATTTTCTTCAAAATATCCGCAATAATCACAATATCAGCAATTATCTATTTCATTATACATCATTAACATTCCGCAAGATGGGCAAATTCTATCCATGAAATTTCCCTCTGTTAAATAAATCCTAATTGACTTATAATTAATATTATATAATCTAAATATAAATCAATACTTGTATCATTATTTAATGGGGGATGAAAAATGATCAAAAACCGATATACAGATGAAATTAGGGAAATATGTACTGAAGCTATTAATAACTTTATAAAAATAACAGACACAGTTTTAGATGTTGTTTCAAGAGCAGTGATAAGTGGAAATTCAGTTCAAATTAATCGCTATTCTTTATTTATGGAACATCAACATATTGTAAATCAAACCGAAGAAAAGCTCAATATTTTAAATAAAAAAGTAATTAGGGAACAAAAAGTAAGTAGAAATCCGGAACTATACACTAGTGTACTTTCATCCGTAAATATGGCTTATTTTAGCCTTAAACTGGCATTTGATACTTTAGATACAATATATAATAAATCTCATGATAATAAGGCAAGACTTTTTGATAATTTTAATCAGAATTTAAACAGTTCAATAAGATCAATTAAAAGTGGAATTGATTATTTTAAAAGCCTTGATGCAATATCAAGAAGATTATAATCTTATTAATGTTATTTTTCCATCTTTTACTTGAAAATCCAATATTATCTGACACAACTTCTCTTTTCTTGTATAATCAACTTATTATTCTTTATTTTATGAAAATTCATATTCGTTGCATATTTCTAAATGAATCATGGTTCGTTTAATAGAACGTTTAAATAGGATTTCGTAAAAAAAAATTTAATTTGTGGTCTCATAATAGATTCATTTGATTGGTACCTTTTAATGGATTCACTTAGGTACCTCCAATAGAACCACCGTGCTTTTCTTGAGGGTTGCATTACTCCTCATGAGCTCCTTTAAGAATTTAATCCCAACTTTTCCTAAACTATTTAACCCCTGCTAAGGGCTACTATTCTAGGGCTAGATTCTGGATCCAGTTGAAGGATTCTATAAAATAGGGCTCGTCTTTGCTACTTTAAATCTAATTCTAGTTAGTTTATTTGCTAATTAGATGTTTTATCGTGCTTTAATATGTTAGAGCAAAAATTAGATTACAGATACTGTATCTTTTAAAGAGCTTAAAGAATTAGAAAATTGAAGAGATAATTTGTTAAAGGAACTTAGACATAGTTTGGTAATTTTTAATGAATTTACATGTTTTTTCAGCAATTTTATTTCTAGAAAGATCATTTAATCTTAGATTGTTTGTATTTCATTGTTTTTGATTTTTCCTGACTTCTAAAATTACTTTTCAAGTGTTAGATTATATAAATAGTTTTCAAACCTAATTTTTTAGTATTGGCTAGTGAGAGTAACTCATTTAAAAAATAATCATCACTTACTAAATTTTACATATCTATACAAATTTATTTTGGATCACTAGTTTATTTTACACTAACTCAAGAAATACTTTTTCCATAATTATACAGAATATTTATCCTTAAAAATAAATTTGAATGATAATTAATCAGCATTAGGCCAATTAAATATGATTATATCATTTAGACTTCTTTTTGGCAAGTTTACTCAGTTTATAAGGCATATAAAATGGATCTTCTTGTAATTTTTGTTTTTCAAACGATAGCATTCGAAGATTATCTAGAGTTCTAAAAAGTTCAGAACCTCCAAGCGTTAATATTACAGGCAATAAGTCATGTGGAACAAAAAATGCTAAAGACATAACTCCAAATGAACGATACATTCCTTGTCTTTGAAGCTTCATATTGTGGTCAATATCTTTAAAACTACTATTTAATCTACGAATTTCCTCATTAAGTTTATAAGAAGTTTGGAAAAGTTTGTCCACAGAACTTACTCGATCAAATTCACTCATATAATCCATCATTTTATTTTGAAAACGATGAAAGATATCACTATATTCTTTCCTCATAATTAAAATCTCACTTAGAGGAACATTTTCAACATTGGGCAATAAAATTTGTAATTTCACCAAATTTTCTTCAGTGAATTCCAATTCCTTTGAAAATTTCACATCTAAAACATTTTTAGAGAGATCATATTTACGGCTGTACCTATTAATCCCATCATATTCTTCAATTACAGTAGGTATTGGAACAAGAATCCCTTCAGAAATAATATTTTTAAAATTTTTAATTTGATTTTGAATCCTCAAACTTTTATGATATATTTCATCATAAGTTTCAGGATCATCTGCATCTACTGTGAATTTCATTTCATTAAGTTTCAATGCTGAAACACTAGTTAACCAACTAATATTTTTTTCAACTGTTGCAGGATTATTCAAATTCTGAAAACTATTAGAAACCATTATTCCAGAATGACGTCCAATATACTTATTTGCATCTTCAGCATAGTTTCTAAAATTTCTTAATACGTTCGACACTTGTATAAGTTCATGTTCTTTTCTCAAATGATGGGGTCCTGAAAATTCTTCAATATCTCTAAAAGCCTCCATTATGTCAGGATAGTCGCTATTCAACTTATTCACCGCCTATTTTATCACAAAAGTTATTATATATTCATAGTTAATAATAGACTGATTTGCTCCTTTAAATCTTGTCTCAATTCCATTATTATGATACTAACTCATCTTTATGCCTCTACTGATTTAATCTAGTATATAACCAAATATAATGAATTATTACTTAAGTTTTTTCATAATTTAGATCTGTTAATTAATTTAGAAATTTAAGGTGCACCATATAAGTATATATTTAATAAATATCAATTTTTATTCATTTATTAAGGGTATAAATGGTTATGATAAAATGTCATCTTTAGATTACACTAAGGAAGAAATTAAAAATTTAAAAAAAGAAATAAATAGGGAATATGCACAAAAATCTTCTTTTAAAGATAGGAGAATTCATTTTAAAGAAGATAATCCTAATTTTGTAGATAGAAATCATTTTTCAAGGGATAGAGACAGAATAATTTTTGCTAAAGCATTCCGAAGATTAGAACACAAAGCACAAGTCTATTCTCATGTAAAGGGAGATCATTATAGAACTAGACTTACCCATACAATTGAAGTTATGCAAATAGCAAGGAGTATAGCAAAAAATTTAGGGTTAAATGAAGATTTAACAGAGGCAATTGCTTTAGGACATGATATTGGTCATACTCCATTTGGACATCAAGGAGAAGATGTTTTAGATGGAATTATGAGAGGTAAAGATAATTTAGGTGGAAATTTAAAATATTGTATAAATTATTGTGGATTTAAACATAATTTTAATGGCTTAAGGACTGTAGATATTCTAGAAAAAAAATATGGGGAAGAAAAAGGGTTAAATTTGACTTGGCAGGTACTTGATGGTATTTTAAAACATACAGATGTTAAAAAACCCGATAAAAAATTTGATATTAAAAGGTTTATACAATGTAAGGAACATATTCCAGACTTTATAAAATATCCAGATCCAGTGACATTAGAAGGTCAAATAGTAGCTATAGCTGACGAAATTGCTCAAAGACAACATGATTTAGACGATGGATTAAGAGATAAAGACCTTAAACTAGATGAAGACCAAATTATAGGATATATTAATAAAAATATTTCTAAAATAAGAACTAAAACTGAAAAAAATGTATATAATATCTCTGATTTAGAGCCAAAATATTATTCTAAATTTGCTTCATTTGCAAAAGATGCAAATTCAAAAGATATTCTTGAATATTATAAAAAGCATGACAAAAAGATTATTTCTAAATTAATACTCAAAAAAGGTAGTATAAACCGTAAACTATGGGATAAACTGATTATAAAATACTTCATTAGAAAATATGTTGTTCCGGATAATAAAGAAATTAAATTACTTAAAGAATTAGAAAATAAAATTAATCAGAATAAAAAGTGTTTAAATGATGAGTATAAATGGAATTCTTTAATTAGAGATATATTAGATTATTTTATTAAAGATGTAACTCTTAATTCATTAGAAAAATTAAATAAGCTATTGAACAGTCCTAAAAATGAAAATCATTTTAAATTACAATTAGTAAATAAAGATTATATATCATGTAAAAAATCTAATGTAAAAATACAAACAGGAAATAATGTATACTGGCATAATAGAAAATATTTTGATTCTAAAATAATTGATTTTAGTGATTCTGGATCTAAATTAAATGATGAAATTGAATATTATATTAAAAATAGGATTTTAAATTCTTATAATGTCAATGTATTTGATGGTAAGGCTATTTATATTGTTAGACAGTTGTTTAAAGCATTTTACACCAATCCCCGACAAATGCCAAAGGAGACATTAGATAAGTTATCTATGAGAATTCATGAAAATACTAAACGGTGTGATTGTGAAATAAGATTAAAAACAAAAATAAAAGAGAACCAGAAGAATATGTCCATTGATGAAATAGAATTTAGAAATAGCCATCCAAATGAAATAAATGAATTAATAAAGTTTCTAAAATTAGAAATGGAAATGGAAGAGTTAGAAAATATTTTTAGGATAACTTACCCCAATGAAAATAATTTAAACTTAAATTACGAGTTTTTAGATCAAATAAATGGCAATGCTGAACATATACATAAAGAATGTGAAAAATGTGACAAAAACTATAATAAAAGGATTATTCAAAAGATATTTGAAAAAATAAACGATTATGAAGAAGATATTTCAAAAGATAAGGAAATAAAAAAACAAATGATCTTTATTAAGTGCATATTAGAACATCATTATGCATATTTATCTGTTATATGTGATCATATTGCTGGAATGACCGATAACTATGCCAATAATGAATATAAAAAGCTTTACTTAGTTTAACATTTTAACTTTTTTATTACAAAAATGATCATTCAATATTTTATCGATATACTCCTCATCATAAGAGTCCTCCATAATATATTGTAAAATATTGATGAATGCTTTTTTCCAGGTTTTATATTCTTTTGAATTGTTAAATTCATTTAAAATATCTTCAGCTGTCATATTATCCCAAACATATATGTTGAATAGCCTTCTAGAACCCTTTCAGTGATCTATTAGTTATGAAGGGTAAAAGAGGACTGATTATGTTGAAAAGGAGATGAATAAACTTATTGATTTTACCCTTCACCATTATATTTAAATTTTATTTTAGTAATAGCTATGGGACTAAAAAAGAATTAAAATCAACCATATTCTAAAATAAGTTAATTAAAAGTTACTTAATTATTCTTCACTTTCATGCCTGTGTATTAGCTCAAAACTGATTTTAAACGTGTCATGTCGTTTAGCTTTTATCTTTTTAAGCCATTTTGAAGGCATATTTACTCGTGGCGAATTTTTACCTTCCCATTGAACTATGACGTAATTCAGCACGTCTTCATTTTCCATTTTTTTATTCATAAATGTTTATCTTTAATTAATAGTATAAACCTTTAATTCAAAATATTCTTAAATGTATTATCATAAAAATAGATTAAGTTCATAGATGTTATTGATTAAATTTAAATATTTGAAAAAAGAAAATATTAAATGGATTTTTATGGTCTTAGCGCTTCCAGAAAATCCGATTCAATTTCTTTTTCTAAAATTTCATCTAAATAAATATTTTTTGTTGTAAATCTTTGTATTCCACCTGGCAAGACTTTATACCATTTCTTATCACTAAATTTTCTGACCACACACTGATTTCCAATAAGTATATTAGACTTATTAATAACTGCCCTATTATCCTTAGTTTTGAAAAAAGGCAATGATAATTGCTCTATATGGTCATAATGTACTTCAGTTAAGTCTCCACAAAGTTTACAAAAAGCATAAGTAAATAAATCTTCACTTAATGAAGATTTAACTTTTATAAACTTTGTTTGTTCAGTATTTTCATTTGCTGCATTAATTTTAGTTTCATTGTTTTCATTAGAGTGTTCCTGTTTACTTTCTTGAATCTCGGGAATTATTTTTTCTGCAAGATCAACAGTTTCCTCAATTGATGCTGGATCGATGTGAGTGTGCATGTGTTTTAGATTCAACTCGTCTATTTCATCATCATTAAAATCTATGAATTGTTGAGTTTCAATATCCCATCCTTCACGTTCCATAAATTCATATACTGCTCGTTCAAGTAAAGATCCAGATGTAACATATTCATCTTTCTTCTTTGCTTTAACAAACTTGCTCCAGTCTATCTTTGGTTTATCTGTCTTGATTCTCACTGCAAACATGGGTTGTTTTTTGACCTTTGATTTCACTATCTTGTTCACCTCCTGTTACATTCATTGTTTAACATTAGGCTACACAAAAGGGTCATACTTATGGGCCCATAAATTATTCATTACTTTTCATGTCTCTAATCAAATCTTCAACTAATTTTCTTGTCAGTTCATTTTGCTCTCTTAACTTTTCAAGTTCTTCATCCCTTGCTTTAGCGTCTTTTTCATACTTTTCTTTTAATTCTTTGTATTCTTTGCTTTCAATAGTCAATGTCTCAACATCATTTAAGCATAAATAACCTAAATGCTGGATATAACTTTTTTGAAGCTCCTCAGAATTCGCAAGGTAATATTTTTGTTTTAAAGGATCCTTAGGTTTCCAACCCATAAAATGACGTAAATGCTCATCAACCATACCTGAATCAGTTAATTGAGTCTCAAAGAACTTACGGAACATGTGAGTAGTTAATTTACCAAATAACCATTTTTTATTTTCCCATCCCAAACGCTTATTTAAACGTTTAATAGCTGAATTATATCCATTTGCAGTAAAGGCTTTTTTTATCCCTTTTTCGGCTGAAAATAAAGCCCATTCTGGATGATATTCTCCTCTTTCATGTTGAAGATATTTCTGTATTAATTCGACAGCTTCAAATCCTATAAAAGTGATATGTTCCTGATTGGTTTTTGTTCTTCTCATGCTTATTTTACAAATTTTACAGCCATTCCCTATATCAATTAATCCATTTTCAAATTGTTTTATGGTTAATTTAAGTACATCAATTTGAGCCATGCCAGAAGTAGCTTGTGTTAGAATTAGTGCCTTTAATTTGAATGATTTCGCAGCATTTGTAGCATCTATTATATTTTGTTTAGTTAAACCTTTACGTTCATTTTTAACAATTAATTTGTCTTTTTCTCGCCTGACTAAGTTAGTTGGAGTATTTATCTTAAACATGTGAAAAAAGCTGCTTACTATCGCTCTACGCCCCTGACAGGTTTGTTTTGAATAATTCCGTTCATAACAGTAGTCTTTATATGCTATAAACCATTGGTCTATTTGTAATTCCCATGGCGGGATACGGTTTTCCTGTTCTTGATAAGTGATATTTAGCAGTGTTGTCGGATTTTTATTTGTTACAACACAAAAGTCAGCTAAGGCTGTTAAATAAGGTTTTTTAGTGCTTTCTTTTAGTCCCTTTAACCATTTTTGCACTACTTCTTCTCTTTTGATCTGATCTATTGTGTTTTTTAAATCCGCTCTTTGCATATATTTCTATTAATTTTTCTTATATATATCCTGTTCGTTTTTGAGTTTGATATTGATAATATTCTTGTCACTTGTTGTGATTGCAGGTGTTGGGATAGGAAGTACTGCTGCTCAAAACATAACAATAGGCAGCGGCGCATCAGTACTGGATCCTTCTCAAAACCAAACTCAAGACCAAGCACAAGCGGAAACCCAAACTCAAAGTTCAGCCAATAACAATACCCTGAATAATTCTAACAATAATACAGCTATCAGCACTGCTAATGCAATAAATAACATAAGCATTATAAACACAAACACTTTCAATCCATTTATATACCTGACTTCTGAAAACAGGATAGGTGATATAAGCGTCTGTTCATCTAACATAAACGCGCAACTAAAAGCAGAAGGGCTAAGATACGTGCCATTTGATGGTGCCTATGGAACAGGTAATGTACCTGAACTCATGGCTTCAACACCAAATAAAAGTAGTAGCACAAATCCAAGTGGCGTAGGCATGCAAGAATCAGGACTTAATGTCACTTCCCTATTAATGGGAATAGTTGGGGTACTTGGTGGATTACTCGCAAGCAGATATAGTTCATAATCGGGACTTCCCGATTATGAATTATTTACTTTTTATGAAATAACTTCCAATAAGATTTTAGAACCTTATTTTCAAGATTTAATTTTTAAATAGATTTTAAATTTCTAGTCAAATCAAATAAGATTATTTTTAAAATCTGTTTTAATGTAAATTATGTAATATAAGTATGACTTATAGAAAAGTTTTTATTACTATTTTAACATACTAATAATGCTGATTGTATTAATCAGGTCGGTTAAATTAAGTCAATAATTTGTACTAATTTAATTGGCTTGCATTAATCAAAATGCA